>CAZCFT010000019.1:29239-32438 GCA_964498015.1 uncultured Ignavibacteriaceae bacterium | reverse complement strand
CGATGATTGCGGCGCTGGAATAATATCGAGCCAACGGTGACCATGTCATTCTAATTGGCGATATTGAAGAATTCTGGCAGTTCGATTTTGAAAAAGTGAGAGACAGATATATCAATAGTGTCTATAACAGGCTCAGAGCGTTTGGCGATGAGCGGGTGCATCGAATATATGGCAATCATGACTCCGAATGGGGATCGCCAAGAGACCCGATAAAAAATAATCAGCAAATCTGCGGTTGTGCAGTCGAGGCGATAAGATTGGTCGATACCCAGGGAAAAGCTCGTATTCTTCTGATTCATGGGCACCAGGGCGATGAGGAATCAGACAAGCACAGCTGGTCAAGCCGCTTTTGGGTTAGAGTCTATAAGGCTATCGAGCCGATTATCAAGTTCGACCCCTACCCTGCGGCCAACAAATCCCAGATTACGAAAAACTATGAGAGAATCCTGTATTCCATAGCCAAAGAAAACAGAATTATTCTAATCTGTGGGCACTCTCACCGAGCCATATTCGCATCACTTTCCTACATCGATAGGCTAAGAGATCAATTTAGACAGCTTCAGGCAGAGCTCCCAGCTTTCAAAAATGACAAAGAAAAATGCCGGCAGTTACAAAAAAAACTGCGAATAGTTTCTGAAAAAATTCGAGATGAGGAAGGCAAAAATAGGGATATAATTCCGGTTGAAGAATCAGGAAAACCATTGCCATGCTATTTTAATACCGGATGTGGCATTTTCCACGATGGTATAACCGCTGTCGAGATTGCGAATGACAAAATAAGGCTGGTCAAATGGCGGCGAGAACCTATTTCTACTGTTCCCGAGGTTTTTCAGGAAGGAACGCTCAGCCAGTTTGTTGCGGCAGTGAAGGGGGCATAGGGACATTCAAGTATTGATGAACCGGTTCGTGAGCATTTTGTGACAGCGAATATCCCACGCCTCTCCCGTTTATCCCCGGTATATTCTTATCTCCCCAAAAGTGGCGGCGGCGGAAATCTGAATTTTCGACGAAGCTACTTCATATCCCGATGTCTGAGCGGAAAGGCGGTTGGATATGCCATCTGCCATTTTGTCGAAGACGTGAAGGTTACCGAAAGTTGCTGATGCTGAAGCTGACGCTTCCATCCGTTCCGGCACGATTACAGTAATATCACCGAACGTTGTTGCAATATTTATCCGGTTTTGCCCGGGTTTCAATTTGGCGCCCGCCAGGGACAAGAAAGTATTGCCAAAAACCGTCGAGCTTTCCAGACCATCTATCTCAGTGTCTTTGGCTTCTAATTTGACATCGCCAAAAACATGAGAATGCTTTTTCCCGCTATGCCGGCAACAATCGGTTGAGAGATCAAAGCCATAATCATGATTTCCTTCCTTTTTGCGCAAAGAATTAACAATCAGAAGAATGCCGAGTAATATTATCAAGACCGGCCAGAAATCATGAATAATCTTGCGAAAAGAGTAATCAATAAAATCCAGATTGCTGAGAAGCAGAATTATTCCTACTATGAGTAGTACTGCTCCCCAAAATTCCCTTCTCCAAAACATATTTTCCTCCAAATTGATTATGGCATAGATACGACAGTCTAACTCCTTTTGTTTCATAATACAACATTGATTGGAACTTCGGTTCAAATCGCTTTTTGAGTCGGCTAAGCCAATTCCCTTGACAGAATAGCAAGTGAGATATTTCTTTCCTCGGCATAATTTTTAAAGGAGATAATATGGCGCGTTCATTTACCGAAATAGTTGACCTTACCCGTGACGAAATCATTGACGTATTTGATTTGTGCTCAAGCATGAAAAGTGGCAAGATTGCCCCCAAACCGCTGGCCGGGAAATCTGTCGCCTGCATATTTACCAAAGAATCTTTGCGGACAAGGGTGTCGTTTGAAGTAGGCATTAATCAACTTGGTGGGCATGCCCTGCACATTACGGGGCCGGAAATAAAGCTGGGGCAGAGGGAATCGATTGCCGATGCCGCCCGCGTTCTTTCGCGCTATGTGGCGATGATTATGATTCGAACCTTCGCCCATTCGGATGTAACAGAATTAGCAAAGTATGCCTCCGTCCCGGTTGTCAACGGTTTAACCGATCTGGTGCACCCCTGTCAGGTGATGGGGGATTATTTCACCATTTTGGAGCATAAAAAGAAAGATATCTTTAAGATAGCATTTCTTGGCGACGGCAACAATGTGGCCAACAGCTGGCTGAATTTAGCCTCACGGATCCCGATTGATCTTAGAATTGGCACCTCAGAGGCGACTCCTCCCAACAGGACAATCCTTGAGCGAGCCATGGGAAATAGAGCCAGCCGAATACTGATAACCTTCGACCCTAAAGAAGCAGTACGGAATGCCGATGTAATTTATACTGATGTCTGGGCTTCAATGGGACAGAAAAATCAGCAAGAGGAGAAGACAAAATTATTAAGCAAATATCAGGTTAACACGGCGTTGCTGGCCGGAGCCAGTCCCGACTATCTGGTAATGCACTGCTTGCCCGCCGAGAGAGGGCGTGAGATAACTGACGAAGTTATAGATAGCCCTCACTCGATTGTCTTCGATCAGGCGGAGAATAGGTTGCATATCCAGAAGGCGATAATGGCCTTTTTGCTTGAGCATTAGCCAATCGCGCAGGCTGACCCGGTCATGGATGTCATGAAAGGAGATGCGTGATGTGTCCAAAATACCTTATACCGGGATTAGGCCTTGTTATGATTATGGCCATCTTCGGCTATTTTGCCGGGTGTTCGAAAGACAATGTTCCTACCAATCAAGTAACGGAGGGATCGCTGACCGACCCTGATTTTGTCCCCGTTCAGGGTCAGGTAGATAGTTATCTGGACTCTACCGTGCAGATATTCTCTGCGGCCTTGGATAATTCCGATCGAGCCCCGATCGATACCCAATATGTCCGAGGTAATTACTCCCCCCTGGGAACGAATGATACCGTGACCTGCGTCTATATTAACGGCTGGTATATAATATATGTCGCCAAAGATAATGCATTCATGGCCTTCCATACGACGGATTCCATCCAGTTCCAGAAGGACTCCGTGGTTGTCGAAAGTCCTCTGGACATGGATTATATGCACTTCGTTCGTCGCTGGGAGTTTGCCAGCAAATTGACCAGTGTGACCCATACAAATATCGATGGATATGTCAATCTCGTATTTGCGGGTATGGATGGCGAATTCGCAA
>CAZCFT010000019.1:0-29139 GCA_964498015.1 uncultured Ignavibacteriaceae bacterium | reverse complement strand
TGTAGATAATGTAACTATTTATCATTCGCCGGGCGCGGGATGGCCATCCGCGTGTCCATCAAGCGGTACAATACAGGCGGATATTGCTCAAAGTTATACCGTCACAAAGAATTCGATACCAAATACTTTAACTCGAAATTGGATTGTTACCGTCAGCATCAATGAAGGTGTCGCAACCGTAAAGGTCGAGGGATTAAACAAGGTCTGGAGTTACACTAAAGATATCTGCGAACCTTCCGCTCACTGATGAACAAATAATGTCAAAGCCCCGCCATTCCGGCGGGGCTTTTTTTCTTCTATTGACAGCGTCGGGAAATTCGTTTGATTATAATTAATGAAGGAAATTGCCAAATATAAGGGTTGTTTTGTTTGCGGCGACCAGAATGATTTTGGGTTAAAGGCCAAGTTCTACTTTGACGGATCCAGAGCCATTACAGAATATACTGCCGAGCGGAAATTTGAGGGGTATGCAGGTATCTTACACGGAGGGATCACAGCCGCATTACTCGACGAGGTAATGATCAAGGCTTTGCTTGCCGGGAATATTTTTGCCATGACCGTAGAACTTACCGTTAGATTTCATAAAGCCATTTTTATCGGCCAGAAGCTCAATTTGGATGGTCGTCTGGAAAAGCAAGACGGCCGTCTGATTCAGACCGCGGGACAAGTCAGTTTGGAAAATGGCGAAATAGTGGCGACCGCCGTCGGAAAATACTTGCAGGTTCGAGACGATATGAAGATTAAACTCTCGGAGTCTCTCGAACGTTAATATAATAGCATGATAATTTGATTGACAAATTTTATTGATGCCTTATTTTTGGGATGTAAAGCGTACTGTGGCAAAATTGCTAACAGCAAAGGTCTTCTCACCAGTCCGCAAGAATGGGAAAGGATAAATTTATGTATAGAAGTGCGATAAAGGCTTTAATTATTTGCATCCTATCGGCTTCATTAGCGTTAGCCGGGGACCTCTATCTCTTGACAATTGATAACCCTGAATCACTTGAAACGGTTAAAGGGATCGCTGATTATGCCCACGGAACTATTAACAATAAATTTGTTGTCGAGCTGAACTCTGATCAGGTGAAACGCCTCGATATGGCCGGCATAAGGGTTGAGCTTATTCAAAGGGGATGGACTCCGGAGCGGACTTTTTTGGTGAGCCGGATGCATCCCGAATTGGCGATGAAAGAATTTGCCGGCAAGTGGCTCTATGTCTCGGAAAACGATATGTTGGCGGATCTAACTCAGCCCGAAGCTGACAATCTGAAAAAAGATGGATATTGTCTTATTCCAATTTCAGAAAAAAAGACTCCTTTCTTTTGCGCTCCCGTCTTGGTTTCGGCGCTCTGGCCTGATATTTACCCCAACGACACTCTTGCCAACCGAATCAGGCAGGATTCAATTTATAATTATAATTTGAGATTAGAGCAATTTCGCACCCGCTATATTTACGCCGATTCGGTCTATGCGGCGCGCGATTGGCTGGTGGACAAATTTCTGTCATTTGGATATACCGATGTTTCTTATGATTCTTTTGACTATTATGGACGGATATGCAATAATGTAATCTGCAAGAAACCAGGCGCCGTTGATCCTGATAATATACTCGTAGTTGGAGCACATTACGATTCATTTAACCAGGATAGCGATCCGATGGTCTATGCGCCGGGAGCTGACGACAATGGAAGCGGGGTGGCCGCTGTCCTTGAGTTGGCCCGTGTTCTGAAAGATATTCCCATGAAGAAAAGCGTCATGTTTGTTGCTTTTTCAGCCGAGGAGGTCGGATTGGTTGGCTCCAACGTCGTCGCCAGCAACTTGTACTATTCGGGAGCCAAAGTTGAATTCATGGTCAATTTCGATATGATAGGCTTTACTGCCGATGCCCAACCGGATGTCGCGTTATATCATGGCTTTTCGTCTGTTTACGCCTCGGTTTTCAGTCAGGCCGCTTTGCGAGTGACCGATCTTCAGCCTTATCTTGCCGGCTCCGCGGGAAATTCCGACCACGCCTCTTTTGATCATTTTGGTTTCTATACCACTTATGTTCAGGAGGGTGATTTCAATACAGCCGGGTGGCATCATAATGCCGACCTGACGTCCAATATGGATTTTCCCTACACGACCAAACAACTCAAAATGTCCGTAGCCGCGCTGGGTCAAATTGATCTTGCCGCCCGCTCTACCCGAATCGACAACATTCTTGATCTCGGCGACGGTCAGGGTCTGCGGGTTGTCTGGAACAATGATTGTCAGGTGGACTATACATATAAAGTGATGTATGGAATCCAATCGAAGATTTATACTGATACCGTCGATGTTCCCGCCGGCAACTGCTCCTTCGACCTTGATGGGCTTACTTTGGGGCAGAAATACTACATTTCCGTTCTGGGAATAAATGCAGAAGGACATGGACCAGTCTATGCGAGTGAATCCTCCGGAACGCCTTATGAAGTTCCCCGAGAGCCCACTTATTTAAGGGCCAACCCTGATTTGAGAAAAATTGTCCTGACTTGGAGAGCCAATAAGGAGGTTGATCTTGATCGCTATATACTGCTCCGTCGCACATTAGATGGCGAATGGGCGAGACTCAAGGACAGTATTGTTGATACGTCTTATGCTGACACCACGGCTTTGCCTCATCTCTTTTATGATTATTCTGCCCAGGCGGTGGATAATTCCGGTAATTTTTCAGACAGCTCTGCGGTCTCCGGTGCGGTTGCCGCTTCCTTTGACGGCGGCATGTTATTCGTTGAAGAGACTTTCGCGGGCGGAATGGACCCGACCCATGAACAGCAGGAATCCTATTATGACAGTATATTTGCGGGACAGATTTACTCCAAATACTACTTTGATTCCATTCCTGAAGCTCCGAGCCGTTCAACAGCGGGGCAGTATGGTTCGATTATCTGGTTGGATGACGATGTTTCCGAGCATTTGTTTGTTTCCGACCTTGATTCGGTGAGATGGTATCTGGGATATGATAGTACCGATATATTTTTAGCGGGGAATGAGACAGTTTTCTGGTTGACCGGTCCGAATCCGCTTAATCCGGGTAATTTTATTTATGATAATTTTGGGATAATGCGTGCAACTGAAAATTGGAGTTTTGATTTTACGGGCGCCACAGGATTAAGCGGGTGGCCGACGCTTCATGTTAATCCCAGCGGCATATTTGGCGCGGCGCTGACCCGTATCGCAGTTTTTGACACTCTTCCGGGCGCTCAGGTTATTTATACCTACAACTCATCCTCTGGAAATCCATCCTATCAGGGAAAACCTGCAGGTGTGATTTATCAAGCTCACGGGGGAAAGAGGATAGCCTTGTCATTTCCAATTTATTATTTGTATGAGGCTGAAGCCCAAGCCCTGCTCGCCAAAGTATTTGATTATTTTGAGAAGGTAGTTCCGAGCAGACCTTATGGGGATGCCAATAATGATGGGCATATTAATATGCTTGATATTACTTTTGTCATAAATTTCCTCTATAAGAATGGAATGCCGCCGTCAGATCTTGATTATGCCGATCCTAACGGCAGTTGTCACATAAATGCTCTGGATGTAACCTATCTGATAGCGTACTTATATAAGGGCGGACCGGCGCCTGTCGCCGGATGCGTGCCGTGAGATTATATATCTAATTTCTGCAAGGTCGCCAGCCTCATTGAGCGCCTGTCGCCTGATAGTCCAACCAGCCCGTTTTTTTCGGAAATGATTTATGAGAACCGGTATGACTAAGAAGAAGTTGAATTTTGCGTTTTGTTGATTTAGATTAGCGCGTATGCTGGCAATCAGCATGAAATCCTGCTTGCAATGTGGCGGGTGCGTCCCGCTCTGTCCCGCTGAAGCCTTATTTCTTTCATTTGACCTACTGGTGTGCGACCCGGCGCTGTGTTCCGCATGTGGTATCTGCATTCGATTTTGTCCGGTCGGGGCCATAAAGGAATCCGATGTCGTCCATGTATGATGCTGTGGTCGTTGGCGCTGGGCCGTCCGGTTCAGCGGCCGCTTACGAAATAGCCCAGGCCGGATTCTCTGTAATCATGCTGGAGAAACATCCAAGGCCGGGAATACCGCTTTGTTGCGCTGAGGCAGTCCCGCGGGCCGCTCTTGAAAGGCTTGTGACTGTTAAGAAAGAATGGGTCTCATCGTATATCGACAATATAAAAGTGATTGCCCCTAATGGCGAATTTGTCACTATCATGCACCCCGGGGCTGGTCTCGTTCTCGACAGGAAAATCTTTGATAATGATCTGGCTCAGCAGGCAATTCAGGCGGGGTGCAAACTTCGATGCGAGACTATCGGTCTTGAGTTGATACGGCGAGGCAATTTATTTAGCTCTTTAAAAATTCTCAACAGGGATGAATCGATTGAGGAAATCTCTGCTCGGGTATTTATTGCGGCTGATGGGGTAGAATCCAAAATTGCGCGCTTAGCCGGAATTGGCAATCTGGTTAATGATGATGATACCGCCGCATATTATCAATATCGTCTTGTTGACATTGAAATAGATTCCACCGTCATGGAATTTCATGTTGGAAACGAAATCGCCCCCGGAAATTATGCTTGGGTTTTCCCAAAATCGTCAAATTCCGCAAATGCAGGTGTTGGAGTCTCAGTCAACAGGCAAAAAGGAAACTCCGCCCCCCAATTTCTGGATAGGTTCGTTGAGCATCGCTTCGGAAAGGCGGTAATTGCCGAAAGATTCTGCGGTCTGGTTCCAAAATATCAGGGAAAGAGGATGTTTGGCCAAAAAAATCTCCTTGTGGTCGGAGATGCCGCTCGGGTTCTCGACTCGCTGTCAGGCGCCGGCATAACAAATGGAATGCTTTCGGGCAAATATGCCGGACAAGCGGCGGTAAAATATCTTTCAGGAGATCTAAAGAATATTGATGAGATTGGACAATTTTACCCCGGGCAATTCCTAAAAGAAAAAGGGGAAGAATTGGCGCTCTATGCGCGCCTGCGCCATGTTTACAGTAAGCTGGATGACAATGATTTTATTGAAATTGTTAGAGCCTTAAACGATTATTTCAGTAATAACAGCATCAGCGGCGTAAATGCGGGAAGACTTCTGGCCGGGATAATGACAACCCGGCCTCGCCTGCTGAGATTGATAAAACACTTGATCTGATTAGGAAAATATCAACCGGTAATCTTACTGGCTCTTGCCGCCAAACGGGATTTGTCGCGAGCCGCCTTATTCTTATGAATGACGCGATCTCTGGCGGCCTTGTCAATTATGCTAATGACTTCCTTCAATTTTCCCTCAGCCTCGGACTTAACTTTGCAGGATTCTAACTCTTTCATCTGCTTTTTCATGCGCGATCTGACTGCACGATTAGCGGCATTCCCCTCAGCCGAGGTTCTCATTCTCTTCTTGCACGATTTCTTTCTTGGCAATTTCTATCCTTTCTGCTTTTCAAAGTTCAATTAAAAGAATATATATGTAATTGATACGATGTCAACGGATAATAATACCAACCAGTCGATGGTATCATCGGCTGGCAAAGTCTCTCTTGCAACCGCCGTTTCCCGAGTCATGGGGCTGGTGAGAGAACAGGTGCAGGCCTATTTTTTCGGGGCGGGGATGGCGACCGATGCTTTTGTCACAGCTTTTCGTATTCCCAACCTGCTGAGGGACCTGTTTGCTGAAGGGGCTCTATCATCTGCCTTTATTCCCATATTCAAAGAAAAAATGATAAGGCGCGGCAAGGAAGAGGCTTTTCGCCTGGCTAATTATACTCTTTCTGACCTTACGGTAATTGTCAGCGCGGTTGTGGCTTTGGGGATTATTTTCACTCCGGCCATTATCTATATTTCGGCCAAAGGATTCACGGAGGACCCGATTAAGTTCGAACTAACGGTCAATCTGACAAGAATAATGTTTATATTTCTTCTTCTGGTTTCAATTTCAGCCGTCCAGATGGGGGTTCTCAATTCAGCGGGCCGATTTGGAGTGCCGGCGCTGTCTCCAACGCTTTTCAATGTCGGGATGATCATCGCCCCGATTTTCCTCTACAACTACTTTAGCATGCCGATCTATACTCTCGCTATCGGCGTCATAATCGGTGGAATCGGCCAGATAGTCTTTCAATTGCCGTCTCTGAGAAGAATAGGTTTCAAGTATCGGTTCAGGGCCAATTTCAAAGATGACGGCGTAAGAAGAATCGGACGGCTTCTGTCTCCCATGGTACTAGGACTATCGGCCTCGCGAATAAATATTCTAATCAATACACTGCTGGCCTCATTCTGCGGAGCGGGGGCGATCTCATATCTCAATTATGCCTTTCGCCTGATGCACTTTCCGTTGGGTGTTTTTGGAGTGGCGCTTGGAACGGTGGCCTTACCCAAAATTTCCGAGGATGTGGCTCGCAATCAGACTGACCAACTGGTCAAGACATTCAATGAGGCTTTTGGTCTATCCATGTTTCTTATAGTTCCCTCAGCGGTCTATCTGGCCGGCTTCGGGGAAGATATTATTCGGCTAATATATCAAAGAGGCGCCTTTGACGCCTCAGATACGGTCAATACGGCCAGCGCCCTGTTCTTCTATTCTTTCGGGCTGGTTGGATTCGCCGGAGTCAGAGTGGCGGCGCCTGTTTACTATGCTTTAGGGGATGCCCGACGCCCGATGTATTATTCCATAATTTCTGTCGCCCTGAATATTATTTTGAATTTTGCTTTTATTCCATTCTGGGGATTTGGCGGTCTGGCCGCGGCCAGTTCAATTGCAGGATTGGCCAATCTTGGCCTCCTGATCGCCAACATGAAGAATAAGATTATGGGTCTGAGTTTCTCTCATCTCGGTATTCATTTATTGAAAACAATAATTGGCGCCTTCGCGGCTCTGCTTATAATAAAGCTGCTCCGAATTGATGTCATGATTGGACTGCATAACATTTGGCAGAAAATTCTGGTCGTCTCTTTGCAAATCGCGGTGATGGGATTAGCATACATTTTGATACTCTGGTTCTTGAAGGCGGACGAAGTTCGCAAATTTATCTCCCTGGCGCGAAGAATATTTTGATCTAAAATCATAGATGCCCGAATTTTTGCCAAAAAGATATCCGGCCATTTTCGCCTTGTTGGCAATTATCACTGGCATAGTCTTGGCGGATATCTTTCATATAGGAGTCTGGGTTTATCTTTCAATCGCCATTGCCCTCGTGCCTCTGATATTTTCACTTTTCTACAGACAGAGATTCTATCTAACCGGCGTGTTTGGGCTGGTTTGCCTGATAATGCTCTCAGCCTCCAATTTTGCCTTTCGCTATAAGACTTTTCCTCCCGGCCATATAGTAGATTATGTGGATGATGATCATATCCACGCCATCTATGGTACTATCGATGATTGGCCTACCATTGATGTGCAGAGAACCGACCTAATCGTATCGGTGGATTCAGTAGAAACCGGCGGGGTAATAAGAAATGGGCATGGCGGACTTCTTCTTCATATTAGCGCCCAAGCGAATCGTCTCCAATATGGCGACAGAATTATTTTTGAGTCCCCAATATATTCCATTAAAGGAGGCCGGAATCCTTCAGGCTTCAATTATCGCAGGCATTTGAACCTCAAGGGTATCTTTGCAACCGCCTATTTGCCCAATCAATTTTCATTGCAGGTCGATCCTGTCAGCGGCCATCATTTTTATAGACTCATATCAGACCTGCGCCGGTCAATAATAAATATATTTCAAAAGAATCTTGCGAGCGAGCCTGCCGCTCTCGCGGGCGGATTCCTGATCGGCGAGACACGGGATATCGCCCCGGATACTTACAATCTTTTTCGAGATAGCGGTACCCTGCACCTTCTGGCAGTCTCGGGATCGAATGTGGCGCTGATTCTCCTGTTGTTCTCTTTCATCCTCAAAGGTTCTCCTCTCGGACGATGGGCAAAGTCGGCGGTTCTGATCGGGATTATTTTTCTTTTTTCATTTTTGGCATATAACCAGCCGTCAGTCGTCAGGGCGGCCGTGATGGCTGTCCTGATTATTCTGGGGAAGACGTTTCAGAGAAAAATTGATTACAACAATATCATTGCCTTTGCCGCCATTATGATTTTGGCGTTTGAACCGACCCAATTTTTCGATGTTGGTTTTCAATTGTCCTTCGCCACCGCCTGGGGATTAATATATTTTCTTCCCAAATTTTCTACGCTTTTCAGCAAAATCCTCGCAAAGTGGTACTATAAATTTATTATTTGGCCGTTACTGATCTGCCTGGCGGCACAAATCTTTTCTTTACCGCTTTCATCTTACTATTTTCATAGAATCCCCCTAATAGGCTTTGTGTCCAATCTGGTGATTGTCCCGCTTGTCTCGGTGACCGTGATGGGAGAGCTTATTCTTTTATTCACAGCGTCAATAATTCCCGTGGCATCTCAGTTTGTAGGAGGGATATTAAATCCTCTTATGGAATTGACCATCTCTCTTATCCGGATATTTGGTTCTTCCAAAGGACAGATTCTCTCTGGGCCGCAACTCTCCGCCCTATCTGTCCTGCTGATTTACACTTTTCTGCTTATAGTCGGAGTTGCCATATATTCCAAATTTGCTCGTTGGATTGGTCTCGTCTTTCTCATGGCGTCCGCAAGCTTTCTCATGTTGCTTGGATTGTTGAAACCTGCATACGACAGCCGTTTTGACATTTTTCCGGTTTCTGGGGGGATTCTGGGGTTCTATGAGTCAACCTCGAACCAGGTAATAATCTCTAACCTGCCGCCGAGAGATTACAGCTATTCAGAAAAAATCATAATTCCTTACCTCGAAAATCACCAGATTGAAAAGGCAGATATTATGGCGCTGTCTCCGGAGCGACAGACAATCAGTGAAGTCTTATTGCTAATGCAAGCCGGAGCCGTGGACACCGTCTTCATTCCCTTTTCTTCAAGGAACCTCTTCCAAGACATCTATACCTTGAATAATTACAGATTTGATACCTCAAACATTGTTTACTACGGCAAACAATACCCCCCACTGACCATTGAAGCGTCAACTCTTTATTTAGATCGAGGGCAGTTATCCTATAATTTTGATCTTTCGAGTGTGCTATTTTCAAGCGATATGACAGCGCCGTTTTTCCAGGATTCTTTTGTAACAAATGGATTAAGGTTAAACACCCTGATTCTTCCACAGCTGAAGTATAGTGATACTATTTTGTTAATGAAAAAGGCGAGTCAAGGGCCGCAATTCATTATCTGTAATGGAGTTGAAAACGGCCTCCTCAATTGGAAAGATTCAAGACAATTTGAGTCTGATTCCCTGACGCCGGAAATCATTAATACTTCGGAAGTCGGGGTGGTAGAGATAGTTGTAAGAAACGGAAAATTCAGGATATCAAATTAGACTCCAGCCCCAAAGCTTTGTTAAGAATAAGCCAAATTTTCCCGATAACATTAAAGAAATATTGGAATTATATGGATTGTCAGAACTCCTTATATTAAGGGGAGCTGTGTTAAATTATGAGCCTAACTGGGAATCTTAAAACAGTCTCTTTTCCGGATATTCTACAGTTGCTGGCGACAGGGAAGAAAACCGGTTTGTTGCAGGTCGTCACTGGCGCCCGTCAGAAGGAAGTGGCTTTTCGGGAGGGAAATGTCATCTATGCCTCCGCCATCAATTCCACCGAAGACCTGTTGGGGAACCTTCTTCTGAAAAGGGGCAAAATCTCGAAAGTGGATTTGGACAGAGCCATTTCCCTCCATAAGCAGACAGGACGGCAACTTGGCGCCACTCTTGTTGACTTAAATCTTTTTGAAAAAGAAGAAATTGTTGAGTGCTTGAAACTCCAAATTGAGGAAATTGTTTATAATCTCTTCTCATGGCAGGAAGGGGATTTCAAATTTGCCGAGGGCGCCTCACCCAAGAAAATGCTTTTCGCCATTGAATTGAATACGATGAATATTATCATGGAAGGTACCCGCCGTATAGACGAATGGGTCGAAATACAAAAAGTTCTCCCGCCGGATGATATAATGCTTAAATTGTCGCTTACTCCAAAAACCAAGAAGGACGAAATCACTCTCTGCCTTGATGAATTTCGTCTGATTTCGCTGATTAATGGCGAGCGGACTCTACCGGATTTGGTTGCGCTTTCTCCGATGGGGGAATTTCCCACTTGTCGTGCTGTATATAAACTAATTGTTGGAGGTTTGGTTCTTGGCGCCGGCAAAAAAGCGGTCAAGGAGGAAGTTGTTCAGGAAAACGATGAGGAAATAGTCCTTTCGATCCTTTTTGCTCTTTACAACAATTGTTTCTATCGCATTCGAGTTCTTATAGAAGAAATGGTGGGCG
Source organism: uncultured Ignavibacteriaceae bacterium (assembly GCA_964498015.1). Lineage (GTDB taxonomy): Bacteria > Zixibacteria > MSB-5A5 > GN15 > PGXB01 > CAWEZN01. The sequence continues at coordinate 18,843 of CAZCFT010000019.1, read as the reverse complement.
ACCAGAATCCAATGTTCAATCGCTATCTCTCGGGATTCCGAAATAGCTTCTTGGTCTATTTCCCCGGCTTTGATCCCGGCGTGGACCTTTCGCCTTCATTTGATAAATTTTACGCCGAAATACAAAAGATTCCCGAATCAGTCAGGATGCACACGGTCATGTCGGCTCTTGAGAATATGCTTGGCAATCAGCTTGAGTATGTATTTTATTTCTTGGGGATCGGGATGTATCGTCAGGCGGTCGCTAAAGTTAGAAAAGAGGCTTCAGAACCGCTGGCATTGAAACGTGAATTGGTAAAAAAATATCAGATAGATGAAAATCTTTTCAACGCCATCAAGAAATCGGACCGAACAGTAAAATTGGTAAAGGGTGCAACATGAAAAATAAAATTGTCCAAATCACGATAGGCTCGGGAATTTTCAGTCTATTTACTGTGCAGACAGCAAGCGCCAATGCCGGAGGCGAAGGTTTCTTCTCCGCATCAACGATTTTTAATCTCTTTCTGCTGATTGGCGCCGTTCTTTGTCTTCTTGCGGCTGTCAAGATACTATCTCTTGTCCGCGGGGGATTACTTTCCAAGGGTTGGCAGATGTTCGTGCTGGGCTTTGCGTCGTTAGTGTTGGCACAAGTCCTGATAGTCAGCCAGAAAGCTCATATTCTTCCAATGCCTGAATTTGTAGCTGTGATATTATATCTGGTGATGGCTGGGACTTGGCTGGCAGGCCTTTATCAAATACGGAAAGCGCTTACCTGAGCAAAATTGATTGACATAACTACTGATGGTAATTATAATTAGATATTGAGAAAAAATGACAATTTCTAATTCTTTGAAAATAAATATATTGGCAGTCAGCATGGAGCGCCACTTATGAGTCTGACCGCGGAATTGGATGAAAGAATAATCAAGTGCAATAAGATTCTGGAACAAAATCCTAATTCCCAGATCTTTGCCGCTTTGGCCGAAGCCTACCGCAAGAAAGGCGAACTGGATAAGGCTTTCCGCTCCTGCCAGAATGGGTTGCGGATACATCCCAATTATGCCTCAGGGCACATGGTTATGGCAAGGATAAATTTTGATAAGGGGTTGTATGACTGGGCGGAGATTGAAGTCCTAAAAGCAACTGAACTTGAAGGTCTGAGTCATGCTTCCGAACTCTTGTTGGCAGAAATTTACTTATATAGGGGAGAGGCGGCCAAAGCCACGAAGATACTTAACCGACTCTCAATCGTTGACCAAAGCAATCCCCAGATTGTCAAACTCCTGCAGGTCGCACAGCTGGTCCCGCAGGAGAAAGTCAAAAAAATTGAACCGGTTTCAAGACCCGCAAGCACGGTAGATACCGGAAAGCCACATGAATCAAAAAGCGCAGAGAAAATATGCGTCAATGAATTAATTGATCAGGTAGAAGCCATTTCCGGAGTTGGAGGAATTCTGCTGATCAACAGTGAAGGATTAGTGGCTGAGTCACGATGGGAAGATTCCGCGTCGGCGGACCTTTTTGGCGCGATAGCTTGTGATGTTGTGAGAACCGTCAAATCACAAATTGAAATGTGCAATTTCGGCCAGTACGAGAGTATTTTCATTGAAGCCAAAGACATGATTATAAATATTATTGCTCTTAAAGATAATCTCCTCCTTGTCAAGACCAATAACCAGATAAACCTCGGAACTCTTCGATTGAAGCTTTCAGCGTTATTGAGCCGATTGTCGGAGGATTTTAGTTTATCAAAAGGAATGGCGTCATGACTACTGCAAGCAAAGATAAATGGTTGATTCTCTTGATTTCGAGCCTGCTCGTAGCGGCGCCGCTGATTGTCTTTCCGGCCAAACTGGGACTCAGTTTGGCTACCGGTTCATTTGCCTATGCTATCGTTGAGGCTCTCTACTATGGCGTCATTTTCTTTATCTTTTGCCCTGCAGTCTCTCTGATGCAGCTGCTTCAAGGCGCCGGTCTGACTTTTCTATATCGAATTGTCCTTGGGACAATCTTTGGAATTGTGATTTCTCTAATGTACAATGTGGGACTCTCTGCGGCGCTCACTCTCGGGATTTCCAGATATTTGCCAGCCATTATTTTTCAGATTGTCATAGCGCCCTTCGCTTTGAGGCCTCTGTTTCTTTCAATCGCAGGCGCAGAGACTGCAGGACGGAAGCGCCATATAAAAAAATATCAACCTCCGGTTCCCCATGGCGTTGATATTATCCGGCCCGATTCGTCATCTCGCTCTGACCGTAAAGCGTCGGCAGTGGCGGAGCATTACGGGCATGAATCAAAAACTGAACGTCCACTGTCTGGGCATGAGCCAAACGGATTCGAAAGGGCGGTGCGATACCTTGGCGAACACCATGCAGTAATTCTGGCCAGCGTAATTGACATGGAAGGGCTGACACTGGCTTCATATAGAAAGGGTCAGATTGATCCGGAAGCCTGGGCGCCGCTTGCGTTACTTTTTCATCAATCAAACGAAAAGATTCTGAACAGAAATGAAACGGGCGCCACCGCGGATCGGCTTGATTTATTTTTCGGTTCCAGGAAGCTGACAGCATGTAGAGACAAAAATTTCAACCTGCTGGTTCTGGCTGATCGCGAGGATGATGAACTTATTGGAATTAGAATTGTGCAGGCCGCTGATATGATCAGGAAATATTTATCCGAACGCTACGGCAAACTCCTATTGCCAAGCACGGAGGAGCAATATGTATCAAATTCTTGAGGAATTGAATAGAACTTCCGGTATAACCGGATCAATGATTGTGGGAAACGATGGCATTGTGATCGCTTCCGATCTTGGCACATCTCTTGAGGAAGACACGGTTGGGGCGCTGGCCGCATCCATTACGTCCAATATCCAGAAATCCCTTAATCGGCTTCAGCAGACCCCGTTAGCTCAGGTGACTATTGAAGCCGCAACCGGGAAATTGTTCTTTTCTGATGCGGGAATAGGAATCCTTGTAGTGACGGCGGAAAAGGATGTCAATATCGGCCTGATTCGTCTGGAGATAAAAAACGCCATTTCCAGAATAAGAAGTAGCAACTAATGCAAGGACAGACTTTGAATTAGAAGGACTATATGGTATCAATAAATTATGCCGCTCGAGAAGTGACCTGCAAGATTGTCTATTACGGCCCAGGACTTTCGGGGAAAACGACTAACCTGCTCTATGTTCACAAGAAAGTCCCGCCGACGACGCGAGGGAAAATGATTTCATTGGCCACAGAAGCCGATCGGACATTATATTTTGATTTCCTCCCTATAAATATAGGGGCGATCAACGGCTTTGCGGCTAAGTTCCAACTGTACACCGTTCCCGGTCAGGTTTATTACAACGCCACCCGGAAGCTCGTTTTGAGAGGGGTGGATGGGCTGGTTTTTGTGGCCGACAGCCAGGCCGAAAAGATGGATGAAAATATTGAGTCGTTGACAAATCTCAAGGATAATCTGGCTGAATATGGATATAACATCGATGAGATGCCCATTGTGATTCAGTACAATAAACGCGATTTGACGGGTGTTCTATCAGTTGCGGAATTGGAGGCCAAATTAAATGCCCACGGATGGAAATGCTTTGAGGCCGAAGCCGTTACCGGCAAAGGCGTATTCGATACGCTCAAGATGATTATCAAACTCGTTCTTGAAAAGGCCAAGAACAGCCACAATGCGTCACAGGTCACAAAGGAGCCTAAAGGGGTGGGCGGGAAGGTTGCGGCAGAAATGACTTCACAGCCGGAACCCGCAACGCAACAGCCTGTGCATGCTTATCCTCCTGCTTCTGAATCACCGATTCCAGATCGCCAGTCCGTCTATGAAGCTGGCTCCAAACCGACTCATGAGTATGGGGAACCAGAATCTGCCCCGGAGAAAGAAGTCGAATATGGAACGCTCAAGGAGAGCAGAGCAATAGATGAGCCAATGGGAACGCCAGTCCCTGTAGACTCCAGAGTAGAAGAGACGTCCGTAGCCGGAGCTGAAATTGGGGTTCAAAGGCCGTTTCCCGGTTCTACCACGTCCCGGATTCTTCGTCGCGAAAGAAGAATAACTGTTTCAGATTTTCAGCCAGCCTCGAAAGAAGAAGAGACTCCAGCTTTAAGAGGGCATTTTGCCGGCGAAGCTATTCGACAGGAATCATCCTCGGGACTAAATCTTCCGGCTCCCACCATGGCTCCCGCCCAGCGTATAGTAAGGAAGAAGCAGGGTTTTTTTAAACGTCTATTTGGAATCAAGTAATTTTAGGAGGTGCTGTCCGTGAATGATGACAACCTGATAATATATGAAGAAGAAATCGAGAAAATCGATTCCATTTTGGCCAGAATGCTGAAGGGGGCTGAAGCCAAATGCGCCCTTCTTGTCGATAAAGACGGGCATTTAATCACGCGTCAGGGGTTTACCCATTCGCTTGATACCACCGCCCTGGCGGCCCTCTTGGCGGGCTCTTTTGCTTCGACTAAGGAAATTGCCAGACTGGTCGGCGAGTCGGAGTTTTCGGTCCTTTTCCATCAAGGGAAAAAAGATCACATACACATGTCGCTCGTAGGCGACCGCTCTATTCTGGCCGTTGTATTTGACGACCGCACCACTATAGGTATGGTGCGTCTTTACGCCAAGGAAACCGCCTCCGAATTGGCCAAAATATTCGCTTCGCTTAAGTCGCAGGCCCATACCGGAGGCCCCGGATTGACCGATGAATTCACGACTACAGCCGGTCATAAGCTGGATGACATCTTTCAGGACTGAGCCGCTGTACAACCCCTTATGCCGATTATATGGGGGTGCAATTGCGTCAAGGAAATTTAAAGAGGGAGTGGAATGTCTGCCGAACTTGGAGCCATACTTGTCAAGGCCGGCAAAATTACGCCGGAGCAACTTGAGCAGGCATTAGTCTTACTCAAAGACAAAAAGGGTAAATTTGAGCAGATACTGGTCTCTATCGGAGCCATTGCCTCCGAGGAAGAGGTCGCTCAGTTTGTCGGCAAACAGCTCAATATGGGCACTCTCCGCCTTTCAGATATTGAACTCAATCCTGAAATTGTTAAATTAATCCCGCTCGATATCGCTCGCAAGTTCAATGTCATTGCTGTTTCAAAACTGGGGAAGAGCCTCATTGTCGCTATTTCAGATCCGAATAATATCTATGTTCTCGATGCCATCAAATTCATAACCGGTTGCTCTATACAGCCGGTAATTTCGCCGGAAAAGGCAATCCAGAAGGCGATAGAAAATCACTATCATGACGAAAATGCCTTCACACAAATTGTTAAAGGGCTTGAAGAGGATTCCGGTCTGGAACTGGTTTCCTCTGAAGAGGAGGGACCTTCTGAAGCCGACCTCCGTTCTGCCGTTCAGGATAAACCATTAGTCAAGCTGGTGGATTCAATCATATCCGATGCCATCAGGATGGGGGCCTCGGACATTCATTTTGAAACCTACGAAAAAAGAATCCGGGTGAGATTTCGTATTGATGGCGACTTGCGAGAAATGGCGCCATTGCCATTCAAATATCGTTCCGCTATAGTGTCTCGCCTGAAGGTCATGGCCGATCTGGATATCTCGGAAAGGCGACTTCCTCAAGATGGGAGAATCAAGATCAAGTTGGGTGAACGAACGGTCGATCTTCGCGTATCGGTTTTGCCGACCATTTTTGGCGAGAAGGTAGTGATGCGAATTCTCGATCCAAAGTCCCTGATGGTTGATATGACAAGGCTTGGTTTCACCCCTGAATCATTGAAAAGATTCGAACAGGCGATTCATGTGCCCTATGGAATAATTCTTGTCACAGGGCCGACCGGTTCTGGTAAGACTACCACCCTTTATTCTGCCCTGAAGCAGATTAACACTATCGATGTTAATATCATGACCGCCGAAGACCCGGTCGAATTCAATTTCGACGGAATAAATCAGGTTCAGGTAAAATCTGAAATTGGGCTGACTTTCGCCGCTTCCCTCAGGTCCTTTCTGCGCCAGGACCCTGATATCGTTATGGTGGGCGAAATTCGCGATGGAGAAACGGCGGAAATTGCCATTCGCGCCGCTCTGACGGGTCACCTCGTTTTTTCCACCCTGCACACCAATGATGCACCGTCATCGATCAACCGCCTGATAGATATGGGAGTCCCCAATTATTTGGTGGCTTCCTCAACGCGGCTGATAATGGCTCAGAGAATGGTGCGCAAGATATGTCAATCCTGCAAACAAGAAGTCTCGCTGACCGCCGAGCAAGTGACCTCTCTGAATGTTCCCGACATAATGCTTCGAGGGTTGAGGGCTTTCAAAGGAAAAGGGTGCAATGAATGCAATAATACCGGTATGGCAGGGAGAAACGGTATTTATGAGGTTATGCCGATCACTCCCGCCATTGAGCAGATGATTCTCGCGAGGGCATCCGACACAGAGATTAGAAATCAGGCGATTAAAGAGGGGATGTTGACTCTGAGAATGGCCGCGGTGGATAAAATGAAAAATGGGATTACAACAGTCGATGAGGTTTTTGCGATTACCTCATAAATAAATCTTTCGATTTCCAGAATCCCTTATAAATCATTAAGTTAAACCATAATATCGGGCAATTTTGGTTTCAAGATTCGCCCCGATTTTCCGATATAAGATATAAGTAAGCAGTTCTGGATATATTTTAACCTGTCGGGAGACAAAATGATAACTCTTCGTCAGCTTCTTGAAGACATGGTCAAAACGGAGGCCTCGGACCTCCATCTTACGGTGGGGTCGCCGCCGGTTGTAAGAATCGATGGCAAATTGATAAAAATGCAACATGATATTTTAACTCCAGATATGACTAAAAAGCTGGCTTATTCAATAATGAATGAGAAACAAAGGCTCAAATTTGAAACCAGTTCCGAACTTGACCTCTCCTTTGGCATCGAAAACCTGAGCCGCTTTCGATGTAATGTCTTTATGCAGAGAGGCAATGTTGCGGTGGCCCTTAGGCAGATACCATATAAAGTCAGGTCTTTTGAGGAATTAGGTCTCCCCAAAGTTGTGGCGGAATTCTCTCGACTTCCGCGCGGGTTGGTACTAGTTACCGGACCGACTGGTTCCGGAAAATCCACGACCCTGGCGGCGGTTATCGATACGATAAATCGAGAGCGTCAATGCCATATCATAACAGTAGAAGACCCGATCGAATATCTGCATCGTCATCAGGCGTCAATTGTGAACCAGCGCGAGGTTTACAGCGATACGCAGTCATTCGCATCGGCCTTAAAATATGCCCTTCGCGAAGATCCCGATGTTGTTCTAATAGGGGAGATGAGGGACTTGGAAACGATTGATGCCGCTTTGAATATTTCCGAGACTGGGCATCTGGCATTTGCCACGCTTCATACCAACTCGACGGCGGAATCAATCAATCGCATTATCGATGTCTTTCCCACCAATCAGCAGGAGCAGGTCAGAATATCCCTTTCATTTTCGCTTCAAGCCGTTATCTCTCAATGTCTAATTCCGAGAATTGGGGGCGGACGCGTAATGGGTCTGGAGATAATGGTATGCACGCCGGCCATAAGGGCTCTGATCCGAGACGATAAGGTGCATCAGATATACAGCATGCTTCAGTCCGGCCAGAAATACGGGATGAAAACAATGAATCAATCTCTGGCGGATCTTTACAATTCCGGGAAGGTTTCGCTTGCAGATGCCATGAGTTTCAGTTCCAACATTCAGGAATTGAATGAAATTCTTACCCGAGGCAAATCGCCGGTTATGGCTTAAACTGTCGACCATGAAAGGGAATAAATATGCCTACTTTCGAATACAAAGGTAAAACGCTTGCCGGCGCGGCCGTACATGGAGAATTAGCGGCCAGGGGCCGGGAGGAATTGGAACGACTTCTTCGCCAGAATCGAATCCTTGTTTCCAGCATTCGTAAGAAACCCGCCGAACTAAAGATAAAACTTGGGAGCGGAGTAAGGAAAGTTGATATCTCTCGCTTCACCCGCCAGTTTGCCACCATGATTGGCGCCGGTCTCCCCATGGTGCAGTGTCTGGAAATTCTCGGTAGTCAGATGGAAAACAAAGAACTATGCCGTATTATTAATGAGGTCAAAGAATCTGTGCAGGGAGGCTCTACTCTTTCCGAGGCCCTGGGTCGGCATCCCAAAGTATTTGATCATCTTTATGTCAATATGGTTGAGGCCGGCGAATTGGGTGGCGCTCTTGATACGATATTAGTCCGCTTGGCCGTCTATCGGGAAAAGGCTGATGCGCTGGTGCGCAAGGTCAAGGGGGCCATGGTGTACCCCTCAGTAATTGTAGTTGTTGCGATAGGTGTGACCATTGCGATGTTAACTTTTATTGTCCCTGTCTTCGCCAAGATGTTTGGCAACCTCGGCGCCGAATTGCCCAAACCGACACAGATTATTCTCGGCATTAGTCATTTCCTAAAGGCATATTTTTTATACTTGTTTTTTGGACTGGTCGCGGCCATCGGCCTCTTCATATACTGGGTGAAAACGGAATCCGGACGAGCCATTTTTGATAGCTTCCTGATTAAATCGCCGGTTTTTGGAAATTTGGTTCGAAAGTCGGCTGTGGCGCGTTTCACCCGAACGCTGGGAACCCTTATCTCCTCAGGCGTTTCCATTTTGGATGCTCTCGAAATCACGGCCAAGACGGCTGGCAATGTAGTCATTTCCAATGCCATAAAGAAATCAGTTCTGTCGATTGCCGAGGGTGAAACAATCACCGCCCCCCTAAAGGAAACAGGCGTTTTCCCGCCTATGGTGACTCAGATGATTTCAGTAGGCGAGAAAACCGGCGGCCTGGATGATATGCTTCAAAAAATTGCTGATTTCTACGATGAAGAAGTCGATGGGGCCGTCAGCGCTTTAACTTCCATCATTGAACCCGTCATCATAGTGATTATGGGAGCTGTCATTGGAGGCATCCTTGTCGCAATGTATCTGCCCATGTTTGATATTATAGGGAAGATATAAGACAAAATTCTTTAATAGAAGGCTCCGCTGGCGGCGCCTTATTATTTTGAAATGAGATCCGGATTTTCGGCATTTAAGCCCGGCTGGCTACTCTCCCTCCGACTTACAACCTATGTTCTGATTTCGGGAATTGTCATTTTTTGGATGAAATATCCCGGATATCTGAGTTTTCCATATTTTGCCTATTCATTATTGACCCTTCTTCTCCCGATAATACTTCTTCTCCGCCGTTGGATAGATATCAAATCGCTCCTGGGTCTGATTCCTTTTCTCCAATCGCTGTCGGAAATAATTGTTGAAGTCGGCATTATCTATACAACGGGGAATATCCAGTCTGCATTTTCCGGCCTGTTTATCTTGACCATAATTTCATCTGCGCTGGTAAGCAATCTGGCAGGAACTCTTGGCGTCGCTTCTATTATTTCAGTTTCCTACGCTTTTATCAGTTGGTTTGGTTTGGCTATTAGCGGTGAGCCGGGCTCTGCCGCCAGAGCTCTGGAGACAATATTTTCTACACAGGATGCCGCTTTTTACAGCATTTTCCTGCATATTCTCACTTTTTATCTGGTGGCATTCATTTCGGGATTTCTTGTTGAAAGGCTGAAGCGCCGCGACGTCCAGCTTGCCAGCGCTTCATTGGCCTTGAAGCAAGCCAGGTTAGACACTGATGATATTCTCAGGCATCTCAATTCCGGACTCTTGACGGTAGATAAGGACGGTTATATTATCTTTTTCAATCGGGCCGCCGAAGAGATTCTTGGTTATTCGGAATCCGCTATCAGGGGTCAGCATCTTCACGAGGCGTTTTCGCAAAGGATGCCGCAATTGGCCAATAATCTTGATGACGTCCTTCAATCTCACAAGCGGTCTCCACGCAATGAAATTGAAATTATTGATCAAAACGGGAAATCAGTTCCTCTGGGGATTTCAATATCGCTTCTAATGGACGAGCGGGATAATATACGGGGCATAATTGCCATTTTTCAGGATCTGACTGACACCAAAGAACTGGAAGAGAAAATAAGAATTTCAGATCGGATGGCGGCTATCGGCGAGCTTTCAGCGTCTATCGCCCACGAGATTCGAAATCCTCTTGCGGCAATATCCGGTTCGGTAGAGGTTCTCAAATCGGAGCTTGAAGTCGATGGCCAGAATCAGCGTCTGATGGACCTTATAGTCAAGGAGACCAGCCGCCTAAATAAAATTCTCTCAGATTTTCTTATTTATGCGCGGACAAACAGATCCATTTTCAGCCGCATCGAATTATGCCATTTAATTAGTGATGTTTTTGAAATTATAAAGCGACATCCCTCGTATCGGCCGGAAATAACACTCAGATTTTCCGCCCCCGACTTTTACATCTATACCTTTGGCGATGAAGATAAGACCAAACAGATATTAATAAATCTCGTCGTAAATTCCTGTGAGGCGATTGAAAATGATGGAGGGGAAGTGCTGGTCAGGATTCGGCCATCAGCTGAAAGTACCGTAGTCATTGAAGTAATAGATAACGGTATTGGGATGGATTCCGCCTGTATTCCGAGAATTTTCGACCCGTTTTACACAACCAAGAAGGATGGTACCGGCCTTGGGCTGGCTATTGTCCAGCGTCTGGCCGAAGGCCTCAATATCGATCTTGCCGTCAAAACAAGTAAGGATGAGGGAACCGCTTTTATTCTGCGGTTCAATCAAATTCCCGATGAGAGAGCGACTATTTCAGAGAGGCAAACCCAATTGCCCGAAATAGGCGCCCCAATAATTTAGGCGTCTCCCAATTTCATAAATTCTTAATCTCTTTTTCTCGCTTGATTTTCGGATATCGTTGTATAAATTGAAAGGATTTTAAAAAGTTTAACTTTGGGATTTTTAGGATGAAATCTGTTTCTTATTGTTTTGGAATATTTCTGGTCGGGCTGGCTCTATCGCTCTCAAGCGGATGCAGTAAAGTATCTAAACCTGCGCAGGGTGAATCGCCCAAACCGGATTTCCCCATAGTGATTATAGATTCCAGCGCGAATGTAATGGCTTCCGACCTCTACAAGCGTTTGGCTGCGAGCGAACTGGCAAAGATGGGAGGCTCTCTCGATTCCGCCGCCTATTTTGACACTTTAAATGCTATTGTAGTTGATACTCTGGTGTCGATAGAGGCCAAAGGCGTCGATCTCAAGAGCGATCTTGAGTTATACAGGATTTTCAAGCTTCGATATAGGGATTTTTTTCTGGGATATTTATTTCAGCATTATATTTTGGATTCAATAAAAGGCGACTCGGCCAAATATGATAGTTTCTATATCGCTTTCCCTGAATTATTTACTTATCCGGAACAGATCCATGCAGAACAATTAGTGATATCCGCCAAGGGGCTTCGATTAGGCAGAGACTCGAGTTTCTATAAGAGCTACACGATGGACCAGTTGGATTCGATTGCCAAAATGATGGTTTATCATGTGAGGGATCGAATTGATTCAGGGGAGACGTTTGGGGAACTTGCGTACGCTTATTCCATGCATCGGGAATCAGGCGACAAGTATGGAGACCTTGGATATTTCAAGCGACACACATATACCAAGGAGTTCGAAGATAAAGTCTTTTCGCTCCCCAAAGGGATAATATCCGAACCATTTAAGACTCCCGATGGCTGGCATATCGCCGAGGTGGTGGATCATATTGATTCCGGTCTGGCCCCATTTAATAAGGACCTGTATAACGAAGTAGCTCGACAATATATGGCTTCAAAGGCATCGGGTCGGAGCCGGATTTTTATTGATTCCGTCATGGCGGCCGCAAAAATAGTTTTCAACGATTCTGCTCTTGAAAAATTCATACATCAGGTACCGGATACGACCTGGGCGGTAATTATCAATAACTTGGATACTATAACTTTTAAGCGGCTTGATGTCTCTTTTGACTACTATAAGGATAAGCAGGGTCTGCCATCGTTGACGCTTGAAGACAAACACAAAGCGTTAATGACTGAAGGCCAGAGATATATAGTCTTGCAGGCTGGCGACAAGCTGGGTTTTGGGCAGGATTCTGAGGTGGTAGCCACGAGGGAGGGGCTGTATCATAAATATGCTATGGACCTTTTCAGAAAGGGTCGAATAGATATAAATTATGAGCCGCCTGATAGTCTCATCGAAGAATATTATCAAAGGAATATTGATGAATATGTCTATAAAAAACCCATTTATGTCCAACAGATAATCACAGAGGATTCAGTTTTCGGGGAGTTTTTAAGAGATCAAGCCATTTCTGGCGTGGATTTCATGAAACTGGCAAAAGAAAATTACCCTGGGGCCGAGGAGATTCGAGTAGCGGCAGCCGATCTGGGGTATATCGGACCTGGCGACATGGCTGACAATTTCTATAATACAGCCATGGGGACTGCGAAAGGCCAGATTTCCCATCCGGTGAAAACCCAGTGGGGATACCATATCATTAAAGTACTCGATAAATTGAGTGATAAGAAACTGGAGCATGTTAGAGGAGAGATTGTTACCGAGTTGAGGACAGAACATAATAAAGGGCTTGGCTCTCTGTGGGATAAAAATCTCATTGCCCATCACAAGATTGAATACAAACTGGGTAAGCTTAGAAAAATTGAACTGCCACCCAAGTCAAAGCGTTGATTTCAAAACAATGCGTGGCCAACAGTTGCAAAATCAGGGATTAAACCAAATCTCTTTCACTGGTGAGCTTCTGCGCAAGCTCACCCATTTTTTCGCCTTGGTCATCCCCTTTGGATATTTTCTTCTAAAGCTAAGCCGGGGAGAGGCGCTGGCTATAATGATTCCGATTTCAATCTTGATGGTAATAATCGATATCGGTCGGTTGAGGAATTGGAAAATTTGGCATTGGCTGAAAGGGATTCTTTCCCCGATAATCAGAGAACATGAAATGATGGGGGATTTCACCGGCGCCAGCTATATTCTTCTGACTTCCTGCTTTGTTATCGCATTATTTCCCCAACCTGTCGCTCTGGCCTCAATGGCATTTATCATGGCGGGAGACCCTGCCGCCGCTATTATTGGCCGAAAATTTGGCCGAATCAGATTTAAGGAGAAATCTCTTGAGGGTTCACTCGCCTTTCTCGTTATGTCCCTGCTGGTTGCCTATGTGACGCCTGACTTATCATTGGGAATAGGATTGATCGGAGCTATCGTGGCTACCGTGACAGAGGCAGTTTCTTTTCACATCGATGATAACGCTTCTGTGCCTCTTGTGAGCGGCGTCGTAATGGAGCTTCTGATAAAATCGGCGATATTTGCCAGTTGATCCTCATTTTATTTTTCTCGGCCGTATCTTGCAATAAATCCGAGGATATATATATTGGTTGCCGTGAAATATATCGACTTTCGTTCAGACACGGTTACTAAGCCATCACCCGGCATGAGACAGGCAATTGCCAATGCCGAGGTCGGCGATGATGTTTTTGGCGACGACCCGACCGTCATCCGCCTCGAGGCAAAAGTCGCTCAGATGTTCGGCAAGGGAGCGTCGCTATTTGTTCCATCCGGCACTATGGGAAATCAGGTGTCGCTCAGAGCAATATCAGAACCGGGGTGGGAGCTTTTATGCGAGCGCGATTGCCATGTCGTCAATTATGAAGCCTCCGGTCCGGCAATCCATTCCCAACTTCTCGTCAATATGATTACTACCGAGCGGGGCGTTCTCACTGCCGAACAGATTGAATCTGCAATCCGTCCGCCCAATATTCATCATCCGATTACGAAAATAGTAACTATTGAAAATACCCATAATCGGCACGGTGGGACAATTTTCCCGCTGGATGAGATACTAAGAATCCGCCATGTGGCCGATAAGCATAATCTTCTGATGCATCTTGATGGGGCGCGAATATGGAACGCTCATGTAGCCACCGGCATTCCCCTGCAAGATTGGGCGGAGCCATTTGATTCAATTTCAGCCTGCCTCTCCAAAGGTTTAGGCGCTCCGGTCGGGTCGATGATAGTGGGCTCCAGAGAATTCATTACTAAGGCTCGCCGAATTCGCAAGCTATTTGGCGGTGGGATGCGTCAGGTGGGCGTTCTGGCCGCCGCCGGATTATACGCCATTGAAAATAATATAAGCCGCCTCTCGGAAGACCACAAAAATGCAAGAATACTCGCGGAAGGTTTGAATCTTGTTAAAGGATTCAGGGTTGATCTCAGCCGGGTGGAGACCAATATCGTGATCGTTGACATTGCCGATACCCAAATTTCGCCTGATCAATCTGCTGCCATTCTCAGAGAGCACGGAATCCTCACCGTTCCATTTGGCAGGACGCGACTTCGCTTTGTGACTCATCTTGATGTTTCTCCGGACGATTGTCTGAAGGCGCTGGATATAATTTCCGTGATTAAATTCAATTAAACTGCCTCTTTGTCAACTGTGCAATGGACAGAGCTTGGCTCTTCATCCGAATAGTCATTCGAAAAATAGGGCTTGCACCGGCCATCTTCTATCTGTGACCGGGCGTTCCGTCATGTTTGATTGCGGCAGTGGGGTGACATCTTCCTATCTTCGCTCCGGCTTTACATACGAGAAGTTGAAGCCGAAGGTGGTCTCATGTTCGCATTATGATTTATGATTGTCATATATCAGCTATTTTTTTAAGGCAGGAGATATTTCATTTTATTTTTCCGAGAAAATTCTTGACAAATCCTGTTAATCTACTTTTATTTTCTCCCCTTAAGATACAATTAACTGTCCTCAATATTTATAAGGAGAGCCTTATGGCGGAAAAAGTTTCAAATCAAAGCCTGCTGACCTGGTTTCTCCAAAGATTGTCCGGACTCTTTCTGGCATTTTTTCTTTTCACGCATATCGACGTGAATCATTTCCTTCATCAGGGGATGATCAATTTTGGGGTCGTCAGTGAGCGTCTGTCAGGTTCATTCGGCTGGAAATTATATTATTTTCTCTTTGTCCCGTTCTGCATTTTTCATGCCCTCAACGGCATCTGGGCCATTTTGGCTGACTATCGCCCTTCCGGCGGATTCTCCGTTTTCACCAAAGCGGTCTTTTGGATTCTCGGCCTGATTCTGACGATTATAGGCGCTATGACTCTGACAAATCTATTTTCGGGGAGGGGATAATGGCCTTCAATAATATGTTCAAGAATGCAATTGACGATACCAATCGAAATAAAAATATCGGGACATTCGCCTACCTCTTTCACCGGATAACCGGTATTGGATTGGTCATTTATCTCATACTGCATACCTATGTTCTTTCGTCGGCGATTTCAGGGAAAGAATCTTTCGATAAGCGGATGGGATTTGTGCAAAGCCCTCTGTTTGCCGTTCTCGAGGTCTTTCTCATAGCCGGTGTATTTTTCCATATGCTGAACGGCGTCCGTATTTCAATCTGCGATTTCGCTGGTTTGACTAAATCACATAAGCTATTCTTCTGGATTGAGATAGCTCTTTTTGCAGTAATCATGATTATTACAATCATTCTTCAGGTACCGAAGATGCAATCCGGCTACTATCCGGGTATGTAAGGGAGAGATGAAATATGTTTTATGATATTATAGTTGTCGGGGGAGGATTAGCCGGGATGCGCGCCGCAGTTGCCGCGCATGATTCTGGAGTGAAAGTGGCCCTACTGTCGAAAATTCATCCCGTCCGCTCTCACTCCGGAGCCGCTCAAGGGGGAATCAACGCCGCTCTGGCCAATCACCCTGACGCGAAGGATGATACTCCCGAGCGCCATGCTTATGATACAATCAAGGGCTCGGATTTTATTGCGGATCAGGATGCGGTGGGAGTGATGACTGCTGTCGCCCCTGAGACCATTTTTGAATTCGACCACTGGGGATGCCCCTTCTCGCGGTTCGCTGATGGTTCGATCGCTCAGCGTCCTTTTGGCGGGGCCGGATATCCCCGCACTTGCTATGGCGCCGATCGAACCGGTCACTATCTTTTGCACACTCTCTATGAACAGGTGGTGAAAAGGAATATCACAGTATTCTATGAAATGTTTGTCACTAAGCTGGCGGTCAAAGCTGGACGCTGTGCCGGCGTGGTGGCAATGAATCTGCATACCGGGGAATTTCAAGCTATCGGCGCCAATGCCGTGATATTCGCAACAGGCGGGTCGGGAAGAATTTATTCGGTCAATACCACCAACGCCCACGCTTCGACCGGTCTGGGTGTATGCATGCCTTATTGGGCGGGAGTTCCGATTGAAGATATGGAATTTATCCAATTTCACCCTACCGCCCTTGATGGTTCTTCGATTCTGATGACGGAAGGATGCCGCGGCGAAGGCGGATATCTTATCAACAACAAGGGCGAGCGGTTTATGAAAAATTATGTCTCGGAGAAAATTATGGAGCTGGCTCCCCGTGATATAACCTCCCGCTGTATCCAGACCGAGATTAACGAGGGGCGTGGTTTTGAAGACCGCTATGTTCATCTTGATTTAAGGCACCTCGGCGCTCAAAAAATTATGGAGAGGCTCCCCGGTATCCGCGAAATCTGCCTGAATTTCAGAAGTATCGACCCGATTAAGGACCCGATTCCGATTCATCCTGCAATGCACTATTTCATGGGCGGGATTGAGTGCGACAAGGACGGAAAGACCCGTGTGGACGGTTTCTACGCCGCCGGAGAATGCGCCTGTGTTTCGGTGCATGGAGCCAATCGGCTCGGCGGAAATTCTCTTCTGGAAACAATTGTATTTGGAAAGCGTTCGGGCTCTCACGCCGCCGCCAAGGTCAAAAATATGTCGCAGACCATCGATACCGACACTCTCAATTCGGCTCTAAAACAGGAAGAGGATCGTTTCAAGTCTCTTCGCTCCGCCTCGGGCAAGGAAAACCCTTATACAATCAAAAATGAATTGTCCCAGACTATGATGGATAGATATGGCATCTTCCGGAATGAAATCGATATGAAGAAGGGCGTGGAGGAAGTCAAGGCGCTTAAAGAAAGATTCAAGAAGATTCGCCCTATCCCGGATACCGGAAAATTTAATTATGATTTTCTCTGGGTGACGGAGATCACCGGCAATATCGACGCCGCCCAATGTATCGCCCTCGGGGCGCTGAAGAGGGCAGAATCGCGCGGGTCGCATTTCCGTCGGGATTTCAACAAGCGCGATGACGAAAAATGGCTCAAACACTCTTTATTTACATATAAACCGGATGGGCCCGAACTCACATACAAGGCGGTGCAAATGGGAAAATACAAACCTGAGGAAAGGAAGTATTAAGATGCCGACTTTCAAAGTTTTTAGATACAATCCCAAGAATGGCGATCAGGCGTATTTTCAGACTTATCAGCTTCCTGAAATAAAAGGGATGACCGTTCTTGAAGGTCTTTACTACATATTGGAAAATATGGATCCGACCCTCGCCTTTCGCTCTTCATGCCGCATGGGCGTCTGCGGCTCCTGTGCCATGCATATCGGCGATAAATACCGCCTCGCGTGCGAAACGCAAGTAGCCGACATCGGAAGTACCGTCACGGTTAGACCGCTGGCGCATATGAAAATAATTCGTGATCTGGTGGTTGACCTCACGCCGTTCTTCGAGCAGTATGAAAGAATCAAACCTTACCTGATTCCGGTGGGCGAGCCACCTACCAGAGAGTTTAAGCAATCTCCGGCGCAAAGATCGAAAATTGATGTCTATATAGATTGCATCCTGTGCGCGGCCTGCTATGGTTCCTGTCCGGTAGTTGCCACGGATGAAAAGTATCTTGGCCCGCAGGCTTTGCTTAAGGCGCTGAGATTTGTCAATGATTCCCGCGACGGCGCCACCGCGGCCCGGCTTTCTTATCTGGCGACTGATTACGGCGCCTTTCGGTGTCATACGATTTTCAACTGCCAGCAGGTTTGCCCGAAGGATCTTGACCCAAGCGGCGCCATCGGGAAATTGAAAATGAAATCGCTCTGGGCGAAATTCACCGGCAAGCTCAAACAGGCCAGCTAATTTATTGCATATATAACCTCCTGAAGAAGGCGGGGTTGCCCCGCCTTTTTTTTGGGGTGGTTGGGAATCGGGATAGCGGACATGGCTTCGTTCATATTCTTTCTAACTTGTTGAAGTTCAGCTGATTGGCGAATTGTCGGATTGCAAATGAACCCAATTTAATTTGTGTAACAGTAAGTGGTGCAATGCGATACAAGAAGCTTGGGTCTGTTTTTTGGATTTTTGATTTCGGGAATCTGTGCCTCTATGGCAATGCAAGACATATAGTTACTCCTGCGAAAAATCGCTTTCTTGGCGGGTTCGTTTTGCATAATATTTTGGGGATTGATTTTTCTTATGGACATGATTTTGGTGGCTTCTTGCGAGACGCCAATACCTCTAATAATAGGCGCCTGGTCTGATTTACCATTGAAGTCGTGGTGATTTTGATGGGGGGGTGAGGCGGAGGAGGTCCAAGTGGGGCGCCGATGTGGGTTACCAAGTTAGAATGTGATTGTGCTGTTTATTTGATTATTGCTTATAATACTTATGCCAAATATATTGGCGTTTTCGGTCATAAGGCCTGATCCGGCTACTGCCGGAATTGAATTAAAATGATCGTGGAGTAGGCAGGCATAAAGGTAAAGATGGCAGTCAAACGAACAGAGCGGACCAATAACCAGAAGCTGGTTGAATGGATAAATGATATAATTGGCGAGAAAAACCTGTCTCTCGGCGGCGCCGAACAAGAGACAACCGGGCCGGATAGGTTTCAGCCTGACATTATTATTAGAAGCGCCCCGAATTCCAGCGAAATCCTTTGTGTCATAGAATTAAAAAATCCCGCTTTTCTCGATGTATTTCAAGAAGAAGAATTAGTCGAACCGGCGCGGAAGAAAGCCCATCGCCGCCAGGCGCCGTATTTTTGCACATCGAATTTTAGAGAGTTAGTTTTATTTAGTACCGAACGGGCAA
>CAZCFT010000018.1:0-32716 GCA_964498015.1 uncultured Ignavibacteriaceae bacterium | reverse complement strand
TTACAGCAAGGATACACCCTTTCTTATTTCTACACACTTCTTAAGATATTACCCCTTTACAGCGAACGCTATAATTCCCTTTACATCCCCTGATAATTGGGTTAAATTGTGTAGCTATAGTTACCGACAGATAAGTATTGTATGATGAAATTTGACCAGCCAAAAGAAGATTTCAGCATCCCCGCGATGGAGCAGGAAATTCTATCTTTTTGGGATAAAGAAAAAATATTTAATAAAGCTCTTCTCGCGCGTAAAGGACAGCCGGAGTTTATTTTCTATGAAGGCCCCCCGACCGCGAATGGCCGGCCTGGAATTCATCATATTATCGCCCGTACGATCAAGGATTTAGTATGTCGATACAAGTCTATGAAAGGCTTTCGAGTGGAAAGAAAGGCTGGCTGGGATACGCACGGGCTTCCTGTGGAAATCGAGGTCGAGAAAGCTCTTCAGCTTGATAGCAAGCCTAAAATAATTGAATACGGTATTGATAAATTCAATCAGAAATGCAAGGAATCTGTTTTTAAGTACCTTGACGATTGGAATGAAATAACCCGCCGGATCGGTTACTGGATTAATCTATCGGACGCTTATATTACTCTTAAAAACGATTACATTGAGTCCGTCTGGTGGATTCTGAAAAATTTTTATGATAGAGGGCTGGTTTATAAAGGATATAAAACCGTTCCCTTCTGTCCTCGATGCGAAACCGCTCTATCCAGCCATGAAGTGGCTCAGGGGTATGAAGAAGTTCCCGATCCGTCGGTATTTGTCAGAGTAAAGGCCGCCGATGGCGATTTTTCGTATCTGGTCTGGACCACTACGCCATGGACTCTGCCTTCCAACGCCGCCCTCTGTATGCGACCCGATGCCGATTATGCTTTGGTTAATTTTAACGGGGAACGATTAGTTCTGGCTGAGGCTTTGTTAGTGAAAGTCCTTGGCCCGGGATTCGACATAATCGAAACTAAAAAAGGAACTGAATTCCAAAATCGAAAATATGTTCCGCTCTTTGACACATTTAGGGACAAGGCCGATAATGCATTCTATATTATCAATGGCGATTTCGTAACCTTGGAGGATGGCGCCGGTATTGTTCATATCGCCCCCGGCTACGGAGCCGATGACTATGAAATTGGCCTGAAATATAAGCTTCCCGTTTTCCAAGCAGTTGGTCCAAACGGGCATTTTATTCAAGGCTCGGGGAAATATGCAGGGAAATTTGTAAAGGATGCTGACCCGGAGATTCTGGAAGACCTCAAGCATGAGGGAAAACTATTCAAGAAAGAGATCTATATTCACAATTATCCCTTCTGTTGGCGGTGCGACTCTCCCCTGATCTACATAGCGCGTCAGTGTTGGTACATTAAAACAACTCCATTTCGTGAGCAGTTGATAAAGAATAGCAATATAACAAAGTGGCATCCGGACGAAATTCGCGCCGGCAGAATGCTTGACTGGCTGGAGAATAATGTCGATTGGGCGCTCTCACGGGAACGATTCTGGGGGACGCCTTTGCCAATCTGGATATGCGACGATAAAGGCTGTGGGCATAAAGTCGCGGTCGGTTCAATCGAGCAATTGCGTCACGAAGGGTTAAATACTCCGACTGATTTAGATTTACATAAGCCATTTATCGACGAAATTAAATTGCGCTGTCCTAAATGCCGGGGGACTATGAGCCGCGTGCCGGAAGTTATCGACACGTGGTTCGATTCAGGGGCGATGCCTTTTGCGCAATGGCATTATCCTTTTGACCATAAGGAACTTATTGACAGAAATTTCAAATATCCGGCCGATTTTATTTCGGAGGGGGTTGACCAGACCAGAGGATGGTTTTATTCCTTGTTGGCCATTTCTACATTGCTATTTGATAAGCCCGCGTTCAAGAATGTTATTGTCGTTGAGATGATTCTTGACAAAATGGGAAAGAAAATGTCCAAGCATAAAGGGAATGTAGTCGATCCTTTTGAGATTGTATATAAATATGGAGCTGACCCTTTACGCTGGTATATGCTCTCCAACTCCAACCCGTGGGTATCTACTCGTTTTGACGAAGACGGTCTTGTTGAAGTCATTAGGAAATTTTTCGACACGCTGAGAAATAGCTACAGTTTTTTTGCTCTCTATGCCAACATAGACAATTTTGCCGAACGGGCGCATAGCGAGGGAAAACTGGTCGAAGAATTTTTGGGACAATTTGCCGGAGAGCCGGAACGGATTGATAGATGGATTGAGTCGCGTTTCAACTCGCTGGTAAGAAAAGTGACAGAAAAACTTGATGACTACGATTTGACCCCTCCCGCCAGGATGATAACGGATTTTGTCATAGATGACCTCTCCAACTGGTATATCAGGCTGAATCGGCGCCGTTTTTGGGGAGCGGGAAATGACCCATCTAAGATGCGTGCATTTCTGACTCTATACGCAATGTTGATTGGCACAGCCAAATTGATTGCGCCTTATGCTCCATTCACCGCGGAATACCTGTGGCGCGAATTAACAGCTTCATGTAACGGATTCATTCCAGCCTCAATACACATGGTAGAATTTCCAAATTGGAATGAGGCATCTATTGATATTGGACTCGAAGAATCAATGTTTCTCACGCAAAAAATAGTATCGCTCGGGCGGGCGGCTCGGAGCAGGAAAAATCTTAAAGTCCGCCAACCTCTGGCAGGGATTGCTGTCCATATTGCCGGAGTGAATCAATTTGAGAAAATTCACGGAGAATTGGCGCTCATAATGGATGAGCTTAACGTCAAATCTGTGGAGCAATTGGACGATGTTTCGCAGGTTGTCAGTTTCAAAGCAAAGTTAAACTTCGCTGTTGCCGGTCCTCGGCTGGGCCGTCAGGTAAAAGAGGTTTCCGCCAAGCTGGCTGGTCTTGGCCAGGAGGAACTCAGAGGTTTTGTTACAGCCGGCGAAATAAAATTTCCGATTGCCGATTCTGAAATTAAGCTTACGGATCAAGAGCTGGAAATCCAAAAATTCGAAAAAGAAGGTTTTGCGGTCGAAAGTGATGGAGGAACAACTGTCGCTATCAACATTTTGCTCACCGACGAATTGAAAAACGAGGGGTTTGCGCGTGAAGTAGTAAATAAAATCCAAAACATGAGAAAAACATCTGGATTTGAAGTCATAGATCGTATAGATATATTCGTTTGCACCGCTGAACCGCTAAAATCGGCGGTGGAAAAATATAATGAATTTATATGTCGGGAGACCCTGGCAGATAGAATCGAGCTGGTAGATAATATGCCGAGCGAGAATGGCGGAATAAATTGGAACATAAATGGTATTAAGGCCGATATAGCTGTAATCAGAAAATGAATTGGAGCGCGGATGAAAAAGGATGAACTGGAAAAATACGAAAAGCTTCTTCTAAGAAAGCGAGACGAATTGATGGAGGAATTGAAGGTGAGAAAGACTCAACTCGACGAAACCATCAAAGATGCCACCGGCGATCTCTCCAGCTATTCATACCACATGGCCGATCAGGGAACGGATGCAATGGAACGGGAAAAGGCCTTCATGTTTGCTTCAAAATCGGGTCGCTTGCTGTATCATATAGATGAGGCTCTGCGGCGGCTTCGCAAAGGTGAATTCGGCAATTGCCAGACCTGCGGCAAACCTATCCAAAAAGCTCGCTTGGAGGCCGTCCCTCACGCCCGACTTTGTATTGAGTGCAAGGAAAAGGAAGAGGAGGCCAAAGCTGGCCGTTAAAAGCAGACGCTGGCTGACTTTTCTTCTTTTTATTCTTTCCGCGG
Source organism: uncultured Ignavibacteriaceae bacterium (assembly GCA_964498015.1). Lineage (GTDB taxonomy): Bacteria > Zixibacteria > MSB-5A5 > GN15 > PGXB01 > CAWEZN01. Next base: position 28,949 of record CAZCFT010000018.1, on the reverse strand, counting down.
TAATTTTCGCAGACCAAATATCAAAATTTTGGGCGACAGAATATCTTCACCCCGGTGAAAGAATCCAGATTCTCGGCAATTTCTTTCAGTTGAGCCTGACATATAACGCGGGTGGCGCCATGGGGACCACTCTTGGAAGCGGAACTTTTTATCTTATAACATCCCTGATAGTACTCGGAATTGTTTTTTATTTAGCCTATACGAATTTTAATAACAGGTTTATTTCGATTTTGCTGACCGGTATCGCTGGAGGCGCCATTGGCAATATTATTGATCGCATTCGAATCGGCAAGGTCGCCGATTTTCTCGATTTCGATATCCCGGACATAAATTTTCTCGGATTGAGACTGGAAAGATGGTGGACATTTAATATTGCTGATGCGGCTATCACGGTCGGCGTGATTATGCTCCTCGTTTACATGCTTCTGCATCGTGGGCAGGAGCAGGCGGAAACGTGATTCTATTCAAATTTCAGAGAGCTTATAATTGGATTTCAGACTGGCTGGTTTCGTGGGCGTTGGGAACAGTATTCGTCCTCTTATGTTATATTTATAATTATCTATATGAGGAGAGTTGAACAAGTGGCTGATAAAGACCAAATAATAAAGATTCTGTCACGGATTGAAGATCCGGAGTTGAGACGGTCCCTGGCCGATCTTGATATGATTAAATCTATTGATGAAAATGATGGCAATGTCAGAATTGGCATTTCCCTGACAATTCCCGGCTGCCCCATGAAAAAGAAAATAGAGGATGATATAGTGCGTGAAGTGGGCAAACTCCACGGCGTCCATAAGGTTGAGGTCGAATTTGAGGCCATGTCCGATGAACAGAGAAAAAATCTTTCGGTAAAATTATATGGCGCGGATAATAAAAAACAGGCCCAAAGCGATGGAAAAAATCCTATCACGGCCGGGGATTTTGCCAACCGTGTTATAGCTGTCGCCTCCGGCAAGGGAGGTGTTGGAAAATCAACTGTCACTGCCAATCTGGCGGCGGCCTTAAGCCGGCTTGGATTTAAAGTTGCTGTTCTTGACGCAGATATTTATGGTTTTTCGATTCCAAGAATTCTTGGCCTAAGTGGCAGGCCGACAATAATCGACGAGAATATTATCCCCTTGCGCAGAGAGAACATTCAGGTGATATCAATGGGTTTTTTTGTCGATGAGGATGCGCCTGTTATTTGGCGCGGTCCATTGCTTCATAAGGCAATCAATCAATTTTTATCCAATGTGCTATGGGATAAATCGGATTTTCTGCTATTAGATCTTCCGCCCGGAACAGGAGATGTAACGCTCACCATAGCTCAGGCGCTTCCGAAAGCTGAACTCCTCGTGGTAACGACCCCTCAACCTCTGGCGTCGCATACTGCTGGGCGTGTTGCCAGATTGGCAGAGAAAACCAATTTGAAAATTCTTGGCGTTGTCGAAAATATGTCATACTATGAAGTCAATGGCATACGGGAATATATTTTTGGCAAGAATGGCGGCCGGGAATTAGCTCAAGCGCTTTCCGTACCATTTTTGGGTGAAATTCCTATCAAAACAGAAATTCGGGAGGCGGCAGACGAGGGAAAACCAATTGCTTTTTTTGACAATCAGGAAGTGGCGAAATTTTATATTAGCATCGCCTCCGCCATTGCCACCAATGCTCTGTAATCAGTACCTATTGAAGTGTTACAGGTTACAAAAAGTGTAAATTTTTTGTCAGAATTTCAATTTGGGGAAAAAAACATAACGAAAAAATGTCTTTTATAATTGCGTACTATTTAACGAGTTCCAGATTGTCCTTTTTTTCGCCCCTGTTCACTTGACCGAACTTCAATCGCTCCATAATTTGTGCATTGTTAGAACTTGTTATTTGACAATGTGTTAACAAAATGTTGAGAACTTTTTGAGTGGGGATGTTGCCGTTTATGCTACAACAACTTAATCGTCTTCGAGTCATCACAAGATGTGAATTGCTTTGTTGATAATCAAATTGGCAATTCAAATTTGCTTAAATAAAATAACAATTTAATGAAGTTTTTGATAGAAGGGTAATTTTGAAATTTTTCTATCAGGGGGAAGGATGTCATATACTGTTAAGAGTAGCAACTGCAGACTTTGGGAGGGTTGTCTTAATTATGTCTCCGTCCGCACCAAGAAATCATCCTATAATACCTGGTTCAAGCATTCCAGGGGATTGTTGGAAGGTGATGGCCGGCTGAAAATTGTGGTTCCCAATCAGTTCGTGGCCGATTGGTTGAGCGATAGGTATTCTGAATTAATTAATGAAGCAATTAAGGAGGTGAATGGCTCTCCGTTGGATTATTCTTTCGATATCATGGCGAATGAAGAAATCATACCTCAAACAGAAATAGAATTTAATAGAAAACCGGCTATCAGGACCAGAGACGGAAACAATGACAATCATTTTAATGAACGGTTTCGATTTGACAGTTTTGTCGTAGGGAATTTTAATCAATTTGCCCATGCCGCCGCTCTTGCTGTTGCTGAAGCGCCGAGCAAAACCAATTACAATCCCCTTCTAATTTATGGCGGAACCGGCCTGGGAAAAACTCACTTGGTGCAAGCCATTGGCCATTATATTTACGAAAATTTCCCAAGAAAGAGGGTTATGTATGCAACTTCCGAGAAATTTACATCTGATTTTATCAATTCTATCTCTAACGGCACAATAGCTAATTTCACTTCACAATATCGGAATGCTGATATTCTTCTGATTGACGATGTTCAATTTTTCTCGGCTAAAGAATCAACGCAGGAACAATTTTTCCACACCTTTAATGATCTCTATCAATCAGGAAAGCAGATTGTTCTTACTTCCGACCGTCACCCCAAGGATATAAAAGGGCTTGAGGAAAGATTGCTTTCCCGCTTTTCTTCCGGTCTTGTGGCTGATCTTCAGCCTCCTGATTTGGAAACAAGAATTGCCATTTTGAGGAGACGAACCGAACGCGAGAGTATTAGCCTTCCCGAAGACGTGCTTTTTTTCATTGCCGATAATGTTCATACTAATATCCGGGAACTTGAGGGATATCTCACCCGCTTGTTGGCGTATGCCTCGCTGGAAAAAGCAACCATAGACATGTCATTTACCTCGCGCGTGCTGGGGAAAGAGATTCTTCGACCCAGAAGAGAATTGACGGTTGCGGATATCCAGAGAAAAACAGCGGAATTTTTCAAGATTGATCTTGGCATGATGACCGCGAAGAAAAAGACAGCTGAAATAGCCTTAGCGCGACAGGTAGCCATGTATCTTACGCGCAAGCATACTTCTTCATCCTTAAAGGGAATTGGAGATGCTTTTGGCGGTCGTGACCATTCCACAGTTATACATGCTTGCGATTTGATTGAAAAGAAGATTGAAAATGATTTTGAATTTCGTGAAAAAATCAATAATATTGCCTCAATACTAATGGGATAGGCCGGTGGATAAACGGGTGATTTTTGTGTTGAACAGTTGTGAAGCGATTTGGGCGGTGAATATGTCATACGTTTCCGGCCTCTTATCGACATTTTGTTCGCAGAATGGTTATTCCTGAAGAATTTGGTAACTATCGTAGGCTGAATAAAATAGTATGAAAAATTTGGATAATAATATTGTTCTCAACATTTAAACATTCTTTATTATTATAGATATTTATATATAAAGAGATTTATAAAATAATATAGGATGTGAGTAAAGATTCCGGAGGAAAGCTGTTATGAAATTCAACCTTTCTAAATCTCGCCTTAGTGGTTATCTTCAATCTGTACTTCAGGTAGTTCCTACCAAATCGACTCTGCCAATTCTTTCGAATATTCTTTTTGAGGCTCTTGAGGATAAGTTAAAAATCTCCGCAACGGATCTTGAGGTTTCAATAACCGCTACTTTTGACTGCGCCGTAACAAAAAAGGGTTCTGCTGTCCTTCCGGGACGGATTCTCTTCGATATCATAAAAGAATTACCTGAATCTGAAATTGCCTTTGAAGGAACTGCCAGCCGGGTAGAAATTAAAATTCCCAGTGGTTGTTATAAAATTGCCTGTGCCTCAGCTGAGGATTTTCCAAAATTACCCGCCGTTAATACAAAAAAACAGATTAATGTCGAGGCCTCTGATCTGGTGGCAATGATAAAAAGGACAACCTTTGCCTGTTCTGTGGATGAAACTCGGCCGGCCTTAAATGGAGCCCTCTGGTCAACTAAAGGTGACTTGATGATGATGGTGGCAACTGATGGGCATCGTCTGGCCAAAGTGGCAATGGAAAATAAGAAGCTTAAGGGGATGTCGGAGGATATTATTGTCCCCCCTAAAGTGCTAAATATAATACCGAGATTTGTCAGCGAATCGGATGGAGAGATTGGAATTATCTTCGGAGAGAACAATATTATATTCAATTTAGGCGACATAATCCTAAGCTCGCGTCTTATAGAGGGTCCTTACCCCAATTACGAGGAGGTTATTCCCACTGACAGTGATAAAAAGATGGTTATCTCCAAAAATGATTTGGCCGGAGCGGTGCGTCGCGTTTCAATATTGTCCAACTCATTGACACATCAGGTTAAATTCAACATAAAGAATAATGGTTTGACAATTTCAACCACCAATGCCGATGTCGGCGGAGAAGCCAAAGAGACTTTGTCCTGCGATTTCACCGGCGAGGGGATCGAGCTTGGGTATAATGCCAACTATATAACCGACATCCTTGCGAAGATCGACTGTGAAGAGGTTGTATTCGAGCTATCCAATTCTGTTTCGGCTGGCGTCGTCTATGCTCCCGATATTCCAAAAGAGAATTTTCTGTGTCTGGTGATGCCGTTACGGCTGGCGGAATAGATTTACATGGCATAAATATCTGTCGGGCGTTGAACCGGCGTAAATGATTGTACAATCCATTAGATTAATTTCGTTTCGGAATTTTGAATCAGTCGACTCCTGTTTTGGCGCCGGGGCTAATATATTCCTTGGAAAAAACGGGGCAGGAAAAAGTAATCTTCTGGAAGCGATATTCCTGTTGATATTGGGCAGATCGCCCAGAGGCGCCAGGGATGTGGTCATGATAAAGAATGGGGCAGAATTTTACCGCCTTGAAGGCAAAATAAATGCTGGAAATCGCGACCATAGTATTTCCATAGGTTATCAATCCGGAGGCAAGAGAAAAATTTTCATTGATAAAATATCATCGAGAAGTTCGGAGTTATTTGAAAAATGCACGGCAGTATCGGCTGGCCCTGCGGATATTGAAATTCTCGCCGGACCGCCATTAATCAGAAGGAATTTTATCAATATCCATCTTTCGCAAGCTTCGGCGAAATATCTGAGGTCCCTTGCCGATTATCATAATGCTCTCGAGCAAAAAAATGCCTATTTGAAACAGGCCAATATGATTGCGGAAAGTCCTTATGATGATCTGATAGCAAAGTACGGTGCCTTCATAATGCTGGAGCGAAAAAAGTTTTTTGACCTGATTTCGCCCCGTGCCGTGGAATTATATCGGAGTATCTCGGGAGGGGGGGAGTTATTGATCTCCTATTTGCCGTCAGTGCGAATGCAGGAAAACTCATGGGCCATAGAAAATATACAAACCGCCTTCTTTGAAAAGCTCAAGCTTAACCGCGATAGGGAAAAATTTCTCCAGACGGCCATTATCGGGCCGCATCGCGATGACATTGATTTTTACATTAGCGGGCATCCGGCGAGGACGCATGGTTCGCAGGGGGAATTAAGAACCGCGGCGATCGCTCTTAAGCTGGCGGTTTTTGAATACCTCAAGAAGATTCGCAAGACCACGCCGATTCTGCTTCTGGATGAAGTATTTGCCGAACTGGATAATACCAGAAGACAGAAACTGATTGATTCTTTCGGACAATTTGGTCAGCTTTTCCTAACAACTGCGACCGATATCCCTGAGTTGGCCGCCGCAGACAGCCATCGATTCTTGATTAAAGATGGCGCAATAACCGCCATCGACCCATGAGATTGCAGGGAACTTTATGTCTGATTTGAAAATAAAAAATTTGAATAAAAGCTTTGCCGGGAAGAGTATTCTGAAAAATATTTCTTTTGAAACCGGCAATGGAGAACTCGTGGTTGTACTGGGTCCTTCCGGCTGCGGGAAATCGACCTTATTGCGTTTAATAGCCGGGCTCGAAAGCCCCGAAGGCGGAGAAATTTACATAGGAGAAAAGAGAGTTGATACGCTTCCTCCGCAAAAGAGAAATGTTGCTCTTGTGTTTCAAAATTATGCCCTTTATCCCCACATGACCGTAGCTCAAAATCTGGCTTTTCCCTTAAAGATTTCCCGTGTCAGTAAAGAGGAAATCCGGGATCGAGTAAAAAGCACGGCAGAGTTAATTGGATTGGCCGATCGTCTCGATTCCAGACCGACGGAGCTATCCGGGGGACAGCGTCAGAGGGTGGCGCTGGGCAGGGCTATCATAAGAAAACCGGACCTGTTCTTGCTTGATGAACCCCTTTCCAATCTTGACGCTGACTTGCGCCAGAATCTGCGCCATGAACTGGTGGATTTGCAAAGAAAATTAGGAACAACCACCATATATGTCACTCACGATCAAGTTGAAGCCATGACCATGGGCGATCGGATGATTGTTATCGAGTCTGGAAAAATTCGTCAGATTGGGACGCCCGAAGAGGTTTATAATAGTCCCAGTGATATTTTTGTGGCGTCATTTCTGGGCGCTCCGAAAATCAATCTTATTGAGTGCGAAATCAAAGAATCGAAAATTCAACCATTCGAAGTTTCGACGCAATGTCTGCCCAACAATTTTTTGGAAAATCCGGCTTTTGACGGAGAAAACAGTCGGTTGATTTGCGGCATCCGCCCCGAAGACATTATTTTAAGCGCAGAGGGAAAACACTCAGGTACAATAAAAAATGCGGAATTTCTGGGAGACAAAATAATTGTCTTTATAGATTTTAATCGACAAATTATCTCTGCTATCGCTGATGCTGATGAATGGAAAAAAGGTTTGGCCGTAAACTTTTCGCTTAAAAAGGAAAAGTTACTATTCTTTGATAAAATGACCGGATGTCGCATATGCCGGCCATAAAATCCAGCTCCACGGCCAGCTAATACCTGGGATATATTAATGCGCAAATTTCCTCGACCCAAAATAGTAGTGAGCAAATGCCTCGGCTTCGAAGCCGTCCGATATGACGGCGGAATAATTCATAGCGATTTTGTCGAACAACTGAAACCGCATGTAGATTTTATACCCATCTGCCCTGAGATTGAAATGGGGCTGAAGACTCCAAGGGAACCTCTACATATTATTTCTTCAAAAGGCAATCTGAGACTTATTCAAAGCTCCTCAGGAAAAGACATTACCTCCAAAATGGCGACTGTCGTGAACAAATTTCTTGATTCAGCATATGAAATTGATGGATTCATCCTAAAAAGTAAATCGCCCTCTTGTGCTTTAAGGGATGCCACAGTTTTCAGGAAGGGTGAGGGGGAACCTATCCCCGGCGAATGGCCCGGTCTTTTTGGCTTCGGCGCCATGGACTCGTATCAGTATGCGGCTTTTGAAGATGAAATTCGGCTCAAAAAGAAGAAAATTAGAGAGGAGTTTTTGATTCAGATATTCAGCTTTGCCTCTTTGCGAGAAGCAACGGAATTAAAATCGCCCAAACTTTTGGGAAAATTCCATAGTCAAAATGAAATGCTCTTAACCGCCCGTTATCCGGAGGCTTTTGACATTCTCAAACTTTTATTGATGAGTTGCGACGGTAAACTCACTCCGCTCCAATCGATTGAGTACCGGGCGTATTTTATTACAGTCCTGAAAAGGCCGCCCAATCGAGAGGTTGTTCTGAGCATGGTAGAAAGCGCCCTGAGCAGGGTTTCAAAAAAGCTGTCTCAAGCCGATCGAAGGGATTTTCTTAATGCAATAAAGAGTTATAAGACCAAGAAAAATTCTCTGTGTGAGGCATTGAAGATAATGCATAACCATATCCATAAATCAAGAGATAATTATCTAATGAGCCAGACATTTTTTGAACCATTCCCGTTTGATCTAATATGATATCCCAAACGCTTCTTTTGAAAAGAGCCCTTCCGCAATCCGATATGAATAATTTTACGCCAATATGATTGAGAAAACAAGAATTCAATTTCTCAACGACAAAAAGATTGCTAACCGCAAATTTGTTGTCTATTGGATGCAAGCCTCACAGCGAGCGGAATACAATCATGCTCTTGAATATGCAGTTATGCAGGCCAATAAGCTTGGCAAAGCGCTGATAGTCTTTTTCGGATTGACCGACCGTTATCCTCTGGCCAACGAAAGACATTATGTCTTCATTCTTGAGGGACTGGTGTCCACTCGAAAGGCCTTGGAAGACAGGGGGATTAAAATGATTGTCCAAATTGGTCCTCCGGAGCAAAAAATTGTGGAATTGGCCAAAGAAGCCTCCCTTGTAATCGTAGATCGTGGATATACTCGCATACAGAAGTACTGGCGCAAATATGCGGCTAATTTGCTTGATTGTCCCTTGATTCAAGTGGAATCAAATGTCATCGTTCCGATTGAGGAAGTTTCTCTTAAGGAAGAATACTCCGCGGCGACAAGCAGAAGCAAAATTTATAGTAAGTTTAATGATTATCTGGTTCCGCTCAGACGTGGCAATGTAAGAAAAGAATCTTTGGGAATACGGATAGAAGGGTTCAAAATAGATAATACTGAAGATGCTCTTTCCCAATTGGAGATTGATAGGAGCATAAAACGTATTGAAAAGTTTCGTGGCGGCGCCGAATCTGCAAAGCAATTTCTTGAAGCTTTTCTTTCCAAGAAACTTAAAGATTATGATAAACGCAAGAATGACCCGACTATAGATGGTACATCTCACCTAAGTCCTTATCTGCATTTTGGGCATATTTCTCCTCTGTATATTGCGCTTCAAGTAATGAAATATAAAGGGGCCGGAAAGGATGCTTTTCTCGAAGAGCTTATTGTAAGAAGAGAGCTAAGCGCGAATTATGTCTATTACAATCCTAACTATGACAGCTTCGGAGGCCTGCCGGAATGGTCTCGGACAACTCTAAAAGAGCATGAAAATGACAGACGTGAATTTAACTATACTTTATCGCAATTGGAGAAAGCACAAACGCACGACCCCTATTGGAATACCGCTCAAAAAGAGATGGCTTATCTTGGCAAAATGCACGGGTATATGAGAATGTACTGGGGCAAGAAGATTCTGGAATGGACGGAAAGACCAGAAGACGCTTTCAAAATAGCCCTCTACTTGAACGATAAATACGAACTGGACGGCGGCGATCCCAACGGATATGCCGGCGTGGCATGGTGTTTCGGCAAGCATGATCGCCCATGGCCGGAGCGGCCGATTTTCGGCAAGGTGCGATATATGAATGCGGAAGGGTTGAAACGAAAATTTGATATAGAGAGATATGTACAACAAATCGATGAAAAGCTCAGAGACGCGGTACAAGAATGATGGGGAAAGAGGCTTCAAGGCTTTCCAATTTGTCGAAAGCGGTGAGGGAATCCACCCTTAAGCGCCTTTGTTTAGTCAAAGAAGGATTGGAGAATTGGCGCCCCACCCCGAAAAGCCGAACATTTTTTCAACGATATAGCCAATTCTCACGGCAATCACTATATTCTATTGATGCAAACAGCTTTTCATATATATGCTCTTGCTCATGAGATAAATGACTCCATAATCGGGGCCGAGCTTCTGCGAACGGAATTCTATAAAAAGCAAAGAGAAGCGTACATCTTTTTCAAAAACGATAGTGCAACTTATGCCTTGGGGCTGGCCTATCATCCGGTCGCCTTTGGAACTTTTCTTTTGCCCGCACGCGAAATGGAAATTGAAACAGCTGAAAAACCCTGGCCATTTTTCCAACCGGCCGAGGGCGCCATAGTGCAGTCGGTCACACAATTGGGCTTTGACAGAATTATCCAAATAGGCTTGAAAAAAGAAGCCGCCAATTACGCTATCATTATAGAAGCCATCGGTCCCAATGGCAATCTTTGGTTGCTTGATGGAGGTAGCAAAATTCTGGCATCCTTGCGCCATCGAAAATATGAACAGTCGCAACCATACATGATCCCCGCCAAAATTGAGAAACTTCTTCCTATTGATATTCAGTCTTCAGCTTTGAAAGAAGCCTTGCGTCATGATGAAAATATTTCTATTGAAATTGCTCTCAAAAAAAATGTCACAGGTCTTGATGATCTTCTGTCTGGAGAAATTGTTTATCGAGCAGGCCTAAAAAAGGACGCTCGGACTGGAGACACTGATGACCACGCCGTTGTGAAGCTCATAGATGGGATTTCTGAAATCGCACAGCAATTTCATGAATACGATAAAGGTTTTGTTTATGATTTTCCGGGAGGATCGGCGGCCTACCCGTTTAGACTAAAAACCGTTTCAGCAGAACCGGAGAAATATAAGACGCTTTCCATGGCGGTATATAGGGCAATAAGAAGCAAGAAAACAAAAAAAGTTCAGCTTTCAGAAAAAGATAAAATTCTCGACGCTGTCAACAAAATGGCAGTTAAGCTGAAACGTAAAACTCTAAAAATAGAACAGGATATTTTGGTCGCCGATAAATTCAACGAATATCGCAGACGCGCGGAGCTTTTAAAAATTAATCTTTCCGCTATTGAAAAGGGAATGTCGATAATTGAGCTCAAAGACTCCTACGGTGATGGTAAAGTATTGTCTATTTCGCTCAATCCGGCGATGACAGCATCTGAAAATGCTGAAGAATATTTCAAAAAATACCGCAAGGCGAAAGAAGCTCTTGAGCTCCTCAAGCGTCGATCTGAAATTACTCAAAAAGAGTTGGAATCAATCCGTAGAATGCAGGATGAATTTGAACAAAATTATGAAGCGGCGCTTGACAAGCATCGAGCCGAAATTTCCGCCCAGCTTCCCGGCGTTGCCGAAAAAAGAAAGACAACCCCCCGTCTGCCGTATAAATCATTTACCCTTTCGACCGGCCTGACGATTTATGTCGGGCGTGACGGCGCTGATAACGACATGACTACTTTTCATCACGCAAAGCCTTACGAATTATGGTTTCACGCCTCCCAGTGCCCGGGATCGCATATAGTGATGAAATTTCCGGATAAGAATTTCAAGCCATCAAAAGCCGAAATAGCAGAAACCGCCGCAATTGCGGCTTATCATTCAAAAGCAAGGCATTCAAAGACCGTGCCGGTGATTTATACTGAAAGAAAGTACGTCCATAAACCTCGTAAGGCCAAACCGGGGCTGGTGACTGTGGAACGGGAGAAAATGGTGATGGTGGAACCGAAAATAACGGACCAATGAGATTGTATGATAAAATTATTTTCAATGTTTGGGATTGGGTTAGAGGGATGCAAGAGACCAGGCCTGAAGAATCTCAATCGGCGCATTCTCTCTCCAAATCGGCGGGAGCAAATCGGGATAAGACGGAGAATCATTTGCTCTCAGATAGATTTGGCTTTCTCCGCCGCGTCTATCCCGGGAGATTTGCCGGATTTTATTCTATATGTTGCGAGAGCCAACAGAGTAATAATAACCTCTGCAATAGTTATCCATACCCGATTAATAAGCGCAATTGACGCGGCCACCGGCGCCCCAAATTGAGTAGCCAATATTGCCGACATTATTCCCTCCCGAACGCCCAAACCGGCCGGAGAGAGAAAAGTGATGTATGAAAGCACATAAGCAGTTATGTATGCGCCGGCCGTCAAATATATTGGAGCCCTAATGTCAGCTATCAGCGCTTTCAAGAAGAAATGGAATGAAATTCCAAAAAAACTCCAATTCAGCAAATACCAGACAAGAATACTCACTCTATTTTTCATACTGGGCTTGTAATTGACAGATTCCTGCTTAAATAATTTCAATACTTTGTTCAGCGCCCATTCCAAGCCGGCAGGTCGAAAAAATAGAATAAGAAAAATTATTACAACTATGGCCATGAAGATATATAGTACATCTCTGAAAACCATCAGAGTCGAAGCAACCTGTCCGAGCCCCAGGGTCAGCGGGATCAGGATAAATGATGCCGGCAGGGCATAGGCCTCCACCAGTGCAAAGGAAGCCATCGAAACCGCCGGAGAGATATTTATTTCTTTGGCCAATCCCACTAATCCGATGACCTGCCATATCTTGCCGGGTATGTATCTCCCCAGGTTGGCCAGATATATCACGCGGAATGCTTCATGAAGCTTTATCTTATATCCAAACCCATATATAATCGCCCGCCATCCCTGGCTTCCGCAAAAATAAGCCGCTCCGAGTGTAATAGCGGACAGTAAAGTATAAAACCAATTGATCTTCCACTCCCAATTTTCAAGCTGGGCGCGATTGTTGTAGATGGTCTTGAAAAGTATATAGATAATTATCGCCGCCACCAACCAGCCAACGATAGTTTTTATCAATCTTTTTCTATCCATGTTGCCAAATTTATCCTTCTTTTGGGCTGGGACCATCTTTATAAAAGATGTCATATTTTTTCATTCGATATATAAGTATATGACGGGGGATTTTTAGATGCTCCGCCGCCTTTGACCGGTTCCAGCCAAACTTATCGAGCGCGTCGATAATAAGTTTTTTCTCGGCCTCATGGAAGGTCAGATCCTCTGTTCTACCCATTTCAGCGGCTGGAGCCGGAGCCATACTGCCAAAATCCAAAGGAAGGTCGCCCGGCGTGAGGAGATTGGATTTTTTCAATATGACCATTCTTTCGACCAGATTTTCCAATTCCCTGATATTTCCAGGCCATTGGTAATTTTGAAGTTTCTCTATCAATTTATTATCGATATCAATTTTCTGTCCCGGGCTGAAACGATTGAGAAACTCTTTCAATAATACCGGAATATCTTCCGCCCGCTCACGAAGACTCGGGACTCTGATTGGAATTATGTTCAGTCTGTAGAAGAGGTCCTCACGAAATTTACCCTCAGCCACTCTCTGTTTCAAATCCATGTTGGTGGCCGCAATTAAACGGATATCAATTTCGCTTACTTTTTCCGACCCGACCGGCTCTATCACGCGCTCCTGTATTACCCTTAAAAGTTTGGCCTGAAGTTCGATCCCCAGTTCGCTAACTTCGTCCATTAGCAGAGTCCCGCCGTCGGCCAATGCAAATTTTCCCCGCTTATCCTTGATGGCGCCGGTAAAAGCTCCCTTAACATGCCCAAACAACTCCGATTCAATCAACTCCCGCGGAATGGCGGCGCAATTGACCGCGACAAATGGCCCGGCTGAGCGGGCGCTTCTGAAATGAATAGCCCGCGCTATCATCTCTTTGCCGGTTCCGGATTCTCCGCTGAGAAGTATCGTGGCGTCGGTCGGGGCAACTTTATTTACCAAAACCAAAAGATCCTTGAATGGCTTTGAAACGCCAATCATATTCTTGAATTTTTCCCTGCCGCTCAATTGCTCGCGCAGAAGTCTGTTTTCATCTTCAAGTTTTTTGAATTTTAGAGTCTTTTCAATGGTCAAAAAAAGCTGATCGTCTTCAAACGGCTTGGTCAAATAATCAAAAGCTCCCAGTTTGACGGCTTCGACCGCCATGGATATCGTAGCATAAGCGGTAATCAAAATTACTTTCAGATCGGGCTGTACTTGTTTTGATTTTTCCAATAGCTGTATCCCGTCCAGTCCCGGCATCCGGACATCGGAAAGAAGAAGGTCATATCTACTTTTTTTCAACTCCTCAAGAGCGCTGGCGCCATCTTCGGCGAGGCTTACTTCATACCCTTTCTGTTTAAGCTTAAACTGCACCACCCGGCGGAGACTTTCGTCGTCGTCCGCTACCAATATTTTTGCGCTCATCCTGTTCTTCTTTCAAGCGGCAACGAAATAGTAAATTTCGTCCCTTTACCGAAAACGCTTTCGACAATGATATTTCCGCTATGCCTCTCTATTATCGATTTTACAATAGCCAGACCGAGACCGATGCCCTTAGACTTGGTTGTAAAAAAGGGATCGAATATTTTTTCTTTTTCGTTATCAGACAAGCCGATTCCAAAATCCTCAACAATAAGCTCCGCTTTCTGTTGCATCGTTTCAACGATCACTCTTATTTCTTGTTCGGGTTTGGATGCGTCAATAGCATTAAGTATGAGATTAAGTATCACTTCATGTAATTTCCCGGCGTCGGCATTTACGAAAACATCTTCTTCTGTGGTCAAATGAAGATGCTGTCCTGCCTTTTCAATCTGGTTTTGAAGCTGTTTTCCGGCAGAGCTGACAATGTCGCCCAAATTAACTCTTTGGAATTTCATTTCTTTAGGGCGGGCAAATTCAAGAAACTCTCGCACTGTGCCGTCTATCCGCTTAATCTCTTTGACTATGATTCCCTGAAATTCCTTTTTCTCATCCGGCGATGTCTTATTATTGCCGACAATTTCAACCGCCCCCTTAATTGACGCCAGAGGATTCTTAATTTCATGCGCCAAGCCGGCGGCCATCTGACCGATAAGTGAAAGTTTATGAGACCTTTCCAGCTGAAGCTGTGTCTCTTTTTGACGTCGCTTTATTTTCGATTCCCTATCTATAAGGCCTCCCGTCAGGGCCGCCAGAGCAAAATAGAAGACAATTTCAACCAATTCGCTGGTGACATCGACATGCGGATTCTTCAAAATGAATATAAATGGCAGGATCAAGATCGAGATAACCAGCGCCGTCAACAACCCTCCCCGCATACCATACCACGAAGCGGCCATCACAATCGGAACATAGCATAGGCGGCTGTGAATGGCATGACAAAGGCTGGAATGGCCAAAGATTGGCTCCAGAATCCAGCCGTAATGTATGGCAAGTGTGAGAGCGGTAGAAACCGCCAATATCGAAATTTTCAGCAAATTAGCTTTATTCATAAATCTTTCCAAAATCATTGCCGCAAGGGTAAGAGAAAAATCCGTGCCAATTTATCGAGTGGCAGAAAGTATCATCCGAGATATTCGCTAACGACTTAGACCGCATTTCCTTATTAATATCATCCATTATGATTTTTTAGCAATTTTCCAAATTATACAATTTGAATCGACAAAATTGTAGAATATTCTTCAGAAAATCAATAATATTCTCAATTCAGTTCGGGTCGAAATTGGGGTCAATACTGTATCTATTTGTCATTTCATAAGTTGGCAAAATATATTAGATTGGCATGATTATTGAAGTGAATTGACTGAGAAAAGAAAGAACATGCTCTTAAAAAAACAAAATATTAATTCATTGAGGAGATTTTTTATGAAAAAGTTGCCTGTAATTCTGGGAACAGCGGCCATTGCTGGCGCTCTGTTTATGTCCTATGGACATGCCGAAGATAAGGCAAAATCACCGAAAACAGAACCTGCAAAGGCGCTGAAAAATCAAACCGTCTGTCCGGTCTTGGGAAATAAAATCGATTCCACTGCTTATTCCGACATCCAGGGTCAGAGGGTCTATTATTGTTGCCCGGCCTGTTCCAAAAAGATGAAGGCGGATCCGGATAAATATTTCAAGAAAGCTGCTGAGCAGGGAGTGCTTTTCCAAAATATCCAGAAAAGCTGTCCAGTATCGGGCGAGGCAATTGATTCCACAGTTTTCACCGACTATCAGGGGCGCCGCATTTATTTCTGTTGCAAGAAGTGCATTGCCGATTTTGAAAAATCGCCCGCCGACATTTTGTCTAAGATGGACAAACCGGCCGTGACAGACTCCCTAAAAATGGAGCATCATGAGGCTGAGCATCAGGGGCACGAGATGCATGGCCATTAAGAATTGGCAAGAAATTTACGAGAGGGTCTCAACCGAGGCCTTCTCGTATATGATAATAAAATGAATTTTGTAAGAATATCTTTAAGATTGGCGACGCTCTTGGCCGTGATATCCACACTTATTGTCTCCAAAGGAATTTTGGCGGAGACAACAAATTCCACCTGTCCGGCGCTGGTCGGGGAAAAAGTAGATGAAAATATATTCACCGATTATCACGGGAAAAGGGTCTATTTTTGCTGTAACAAATGCCGACGCGAATTTATATCCGCGCCTGAAAAATATATTAAAAATTTACCACAGTTTGCATCAAATGATTCATCGTCAAGTAATAACCGCACAGACCATGAGGATATTGGAGAAAAATATCATAATCATAATATCGATCATGCAGAAGTTAAAGGTGAAAAATTCAGCCTTATCGCCTATGCCGGCAAATTCCATCCGCTGGCAACCCATTTTCCTATAGCTCTGGTTATTACGTCATTTCTGCTTTCCTTGATGTCGCTAATCTTGAGAAACCCGGCGTATGAGGCAACGGGAATCAAGATCATCTATTTGGCTGGATTAACCGCAGTTGTAACCGCCTTATTGGGGCTGGCCGCCGGCGCCGGAGCGACTTTTCCTGCCGATATGAAAGAATATTTTGTGTGGCACAGGCGGCTGGGTATCAGTTCAGGATTATTGACACTGCTGTCCTCCTATTTTGCCCATCGTTATGAGCGAAAAAGGACTCTTCCAAATCATTTGTTATACCGTTTGATTCTACTTATTACTGCCGTTCTGGTTGCAATAACCGGCCACCTTGGCGCAACTCTGGTCTATGGCCCGGAGCATTTTGCCGTATAGAAGTTGTACCATAATAGCCGAAATGTCCCTATCTAATATCTTCATCAGCCACAGAATAATTATTGTCTCAATCTTGTTTGAAACATAAATTTCTTGATGCAATATCAAATTTAAGAGGAAATCGGGATCTGTAATGTTCAATAATAGATTGCCGTAATATTATGGATTTACTGTTTCTTTCCAGATTGCAGTTTGCCCTGACTATAGCTTTCCATTACATATTTCCTCCCTTGAGCATCGGCCTCGGACTGATATTGGCTGTTATGGAAGGAATATATCTAAAGACCAAAAATCCTGTTTATCAGCAGATGGCCCGATTCTGGGTGAAGATTTTCGGACTCATATTTGCCATTGGGGTGGCGTCCGGCATAGTGATGGAATTCCAATTTGGCGCCAATTGGTCGGCCTACTCTCGATATGTCGGTGATGTTTTCGGAAGCGCTCTTGCCTCCGAAGGGATATTCGCCTTTTTCCTTGAATCCGGGTTTCTGTCGATCTTACTTTTCGGCTGGAATAAAGTCGGCCCCAAAATGCACTTTTTCGCCACAATCATGGTTGCCCTGGGAGCGCATTTTAGCGCTATTTGGATAATCGTGGCCAACTCCTGGCAACAGACACCGGCCGGCCACCATATTGTTGGCGAAGGTCTGAAAGCACGGGCCGAAATAGTCGATTTCTGGCAGATGGTTTTTAATCCATCGACAGTTGACAGACTCAGCCATACAATAATGGGCGCCTGGCAGGCCGGGGCGTTCCTCGTGCTGAGCGTCAGCGCCTTTTATTTATTAAAGAAAAAGCATGCCGAGTTCGCCCGGGCATCCATCAAAATTGCTTTGGTGATCGCCGTCTTTGCCTCGCTGATGCAATTGGTAACCGGCCATTCCAGCGCGGTTACGCTGGCGGATACTCAGCCGGCAAAATTGGCCGCTTTTGAAGCGCATTATTCCGAATCAGCTCCCGCGGCTATGTATCTATTTGGCTGGGTCGATGAAAAAAACGAAAAGGTTCTGTCCGGTCCTAAGATCGCAGGATTGTTGAGTTTTCTTGTCCGGTGGGATACCGACAAACCGCTAACTGGCCTCCGAGCGTTTCCGCCAGACAAAAGGCCGCCTGTTAATTTCGTCTTCCAGACATATCATGGAATGGTGGCAATCGGAATGATATTAATTCTGATAACTCTGGTCGGCCTCTTTTCGTGGTGGAGAGAAAGCTTATTCGACAAAAAATGGTTTTTGCGGATTCTTGTACTTTCTGTATTAGGGCCTCAGATAGCCAATCAATTAGGTTGGTTTTCCGCTGAAGTCGGACGTCAACCTTATGTAGTATATAATCATCTCTTGACCGCCGAGGGTTTGTCGAAAACCGTCTCGATGAGCGAAGTTGTGATTTCTTTAATCCTTTTTGGAATAATCTACCTTTTTCTTTTTGCGCTTTTTATCTATATGCTAAATGAGAAAATTAGTCATGGGCCATCGAGTGAAGATTTGATTATTGAGGGGCATCGGGTATGAGTCTTGATCTGAACGCCATCTGGTTTGGACTGATCGGGGCGCTCTTCGCCGGATATGCTATTCTGGACGGTTTTGATTTTGGAGTTGGCTCCCTGCATCTTTTTACCCGCACCGATGAAGAACGGCGAATAATGATTAATTCGATTGGCCCGGTCTGGGATGGCAACGAGGTTTGGCTGGTGACCGGAGGCGGCGCCCTTTTTGCCGCATTTCCGATGGTCTATGCAACCGCCTTTTCTGGTTTCTACATGGCGATGATTCTGCTTCTGTTCGCCCTGATTTTTAGAGCCGTGGCAATAGAATTTAGAAGCAAAAAACCTTCCCAAAGTTGGCGACAGCTATGGGATATCAGTTTCAGTGTCAGCAGTATTCTTTCCGGATTACTAATCGGCGTAGCGCTTGGCAACATCGCCAGAGGTATCCCTCTTGATACCCAATATGAATACGCTGGCGGCTTCTTCCGCCTCCTGAATCCTTACGCTCTAATTATAGGAATCACGACCGTTGCCCTATTTATGATGCATGGAGCAATTTATCTGGTGATAAAGACAGAAGGGGAGCTTCACGATAAAATCAGGGAATGGGTAAATAACGCCATAATATTCTTTGTGATTTGTTATGTAACAACGACGATGGCCACGCTTCTTTATGTGCCGCACATGACAGAAACTATGAAATCATACCCCGTCTTGTTTGTCCTGCCGATTCTCAACATGCTTGCAATTGCCAATATACCCCGGGAAATTCATCATAGAAAAGATTGGCGGGCGTTTCTGTCATCGTGCGCCTCTATACTGGCCTTATTGACATTGTTTGGAATTGGGATGTACCCATACATGATATATTCTCTCCCAATTCCAGAAAACAGTCTTACTATTTATAATTCCGCTTCTTCTCCGAAGACTTTGAAAATAATGCTCATTATCGCCCTTATCGGAATGCCGATGGTTCTAACATATACGATTGCCGTATATCGGATATTCAGAGGCAAGGTCAAACTTGAGCCGACAAGTTATTAAGGCTGGATGTAATTATAGGCAGAGATAAGATCTAACGACGCTATCACTTATGGCATCGATCAAGAAAAATGTCACACCCCGGTCCAGGCCGTTCGTTCAAGAGCCTGCTCGACTATATCATAGGAAAGATTCGCACCGGTTCCGTTGGCTTTTTTCCGAACCGAATTAATCAGGTCAAATCCGTTGACCATTACTTGGGGAGTAGGCATCTCGGCCTCATGTTCATTTATAACTGCCGATATTCCCAGATTTTTCACCGCTTCTTTGACAAAGGTCGCCGCCTTGAGGTGCTCGACATTATCCTTTGAATATAAAATGTCTATCTGCATCGTCCTATGCTCCATCACAGATTAGACTCTGGCTCAATCCCCGGTCAACAAAAATCCATGTTTATAAGTCAGTTATAATTTTTTGTTTGGCAATTACTCGCATGTCAATAAATAAGGCCAAACGATCTATCAATATTTAAACAATAGAATTAGTCGAAAGGTTTCAGAGATTTGCGTTGAGAATCAAGTATGTTGATGGCAGGAACCTACCGAGGGAAAAAATCATATTGACTATCGTCTCGCATTCGGAGTTTTTCGTTCGCCCAAATTTATTGCGTTTTTAAATCATCCGATTTGAAATTGGCAATTTGCCTTGTGATTGCTTCAATTTCATCCGCCTGATAAGGATTCATTTTCAAGACTTTGCGGAAATCTCTCAATGCCACCGCCTGATATTGTTTATCGCCAGTGGCAACAAATATCTTCTGACAAATTGCCGCTTCGGAGGAAAGCAAAGAGAAATCATTGGGGTATAGTCCGCATGCGGTCCTTATTGCCCCCAGCCCCGCGGCAATATCGCCATGGAAGGAATAAATGTCGCTTAATAGCTTCAATGCAGATTTATTGGCGGGATATTGGTCGAGAAATTTTTCTATATAAAACTGAGCGCTGTCATATTGCTCAGATTCCATGAATTTGCATCCTATTTCATAATCGGTTGAAACATATTGCTCTGCCGGAACATTACCGGTGGCGCCCCATATTTTGTAAATTCCCACATCGGTATCGCGTACCCAGTAATCGGCGATAAGCTTGGCTTTGTCCAACTGTGGAAATTCATCAATGACTATTTGGGCCGATGCAACATCTATAGCAAAATGAGTGGCCGGAAATTTCTTGAAGAGCCCAGTATCCGCCTCAGAAATCCCCACCGCATAAATCATTCCTCGAAGATTATTTTCAAGTAGAAGGGTTGGGGCCATCGGTCCAGTAATGACAGCATTCTTACCCAGAATCTGTCCCAGGTCCTGACCGGACTCTTTAATGTTGAATGATTTTTGCTCCTGCCAAAGAAGGTAATCTCTCCCAAAGTCCACTACTCCCGCGATGAGAAGAACGGTTACAATTATCATTTTAGCGGATTTCATTGAAAGGATATCGGCCAACCGGTGGAATTTTGTTTCGAGTAAAGTGACTATAACTGCGGGCGCCAGAGTAATCCATGCAGTCTGCGCCGCTTTTTCCTCGTATGTTTCCGAAAAACCGATTGCTCTCAAGATGGCATATACTGTCTGCTCCAAAAAAATCCATATAATAAGGAAAAGAAAAACAGAGTGCAGGATTAGGAATAATTTGCCGTTTGCCCGTCCCGTTTCAAAATTGTTGATAAAGACAAATCCGGCCAGTCCCGCCAGTGGGAAATAAAGCATAAATTCATATCGCAAAGGGCGGTAATTTCCAAGCATCAGAAATAATTGTCCCGCAATGAACCAAATGGCCAGAAAAATAACCGGGACATAGACGTTAAGATTAATCTTTCGATCAGGCCGAAGCATTATGACAAAGGCCATAAATCCCGTCACGCCCAGCGCAGGGGCAAGAATATAGAACAAAGAATCATTGCCGAAATTAATCAGCTTCTCAAAAAAAGTGAGCGGCGATTTGAGGGCGTCCGGAAAACCGTAAAGACCGATTGTTTGTTGGAACAAATATTGAGTAATGAGCTCTATTTTACTTCCGTAAGCGAATAGGAGCCACAGAATGGCAGCCCCTGAAAAAGAGAGCACAATAATGCCTATATTTTTCCATATTTTTCGGCGATCTTCAAACCAGAAGGCGCCAATGACAGGCGCCAAGCAGATAAATCCAAATATCTTTCCGGTAAATCCAGCCAAAGCGATTAGGATACCAATTACAATTTTCCCCCACAGTGATTGCCGGAAATATACAAAGACAAAAAATAATATAGCCAACCAAAAAAGAAGGCCATTTTCCAAATAAGGTAGTCTTCCATATATAAAAAGGACTTTATTCAAAAGTAGAAATACAGCCGCTATCAGCGTTCCTTTAAGTCCAGCGATCTTTTTTATTGAGATTAGGAAGAGAATTATGGCTGAAAAAGACAGCAATACACCGGCAAGATTGGCGTTAAGACGGGAAATCCCAAAGATAAGAAAAAGAAGATAGCTTAGCCCGGAAACTAAAGTGAATTCGAACACTTTCCATTGATCCACATTAAGCGGGTCACTTTCCCCAAATAGGATTTTATTTCGGGCATGGAAAGTGTACTGATACGGATCGGTTGATAATGATTGGCCGTATCCATCAAAATACATTGGTGGGTCCGCCTCAAGAAAGGCAATGCGGAGCCAAAACCCCGCGATAATGACCATAGCGAGCAATATCCAAAAAATCCAATTTCTGCCAATAGGCCCTGTCAAAGGTTCATTCATAATCGATTAAGATATAATAGAATACATGTTCCGGTCAAGATGGCTTTAAGAAAGGGATTGTTGAAAAAGTGGGTGTTATCGAAGAATGTTTCATTCATGTTCACTATAGTATATCTAAGCCTCATTCCCGCGCAGGGTCTTGTTGAAAAACCCTCGGATGGATATGGAGCATTTGATAATGGAGAGAAGTAACCCCAAATCGTCATTCCCGACTTGAGAGGGAACCCAGAGAGTGGTTGTGAAGTGCAAATCAATTACTGATCCGTCAAATGCCGGATTTACCAATTTCTGGATCCCGTGTCAAGCACGGGATGACAGTTAAAGGCGTCGCGATGAACATGAATGCGCCTCTATGCCTGATAGGCGTAGCATGCTTTCTAATCAACTCAATTGACAATTATAAAATGTTTTTTTTGAATTACCACCCGCCCAATATTTGCGATGTGCAAACCAAGTCGGAGGGCCTCAGCTTGAAATAGCTCGGCATTTGCTTCCGACAAAGAAATCAACAATCCTCCCGAGGTCTGAGGATCAAATAGAACATCAACCTGAGCCTTGTCAAATTGGGAAGATAATTGCACTTTGTCCTCAAGATACTCTCTATTAGCATTTAATCCTCCCGGAATAAAGCCGGCTATGGAATATTTCATGAGATTAGGGAGAAGAGGAACTTTATCGAATTCCAATTCCAGACTTACGCCGGAGGCTGAAGCCATCTCATATGCATGCCCAAGCAGTCCGTATCCGGTAATATCGGTGGCCGCATGGGCTCCAAATTTAACCATCAGCTCAGATGCAGCATTATTCAACTGTGTCATCATAGCTGTGACAGTCTTGACATCGTCAACCTGTGCCGCGCTGCGTTTAATAGCAGTAGTAATTATCCCGGTACCCAGTGGTTTCGTGAGTAATAGAATATCGCCGACTTGAGCCCCGGAATTTTTTATGACCTTATCAATATCAATAATCCCGGTGACGGCTATGCCATATTTTAATTCCTTGTCTTTTATCGAATGCCCGCCGACAATGACCGCGCCGGCTTCTTTAATTTTCTCCGCCCCGCCCAGAAGAATCTTGCCCAAAATCTCTTGAGGCATAGTTCCCAGCGGAAAGGCGACAATATTCAACGCGGTGAGCGGTTTTCCACCCATGGCATAGATATCCGACAAAGCATTGGCGGCGGCTATCTGACCGAAAGCGTATGGGTCATCGACAATCGGCGGGAAAAAATCCACCGTTTGCACCAGCGCCTGACGGTCATTTATCTTATATATGCCGGCATCGTCCGAGGTTTCAAACCCGACCAGAAGATTCGGATTGACCTCAATCGGAAGCCCTCTTAATACTTCGGCCAAAAACTTTGGCCCCAATTTGGAGGCTCAACCCGCGCAGGAAACTTCGGCCGTCAGCTTAATTGTGATCTCTTCTTTTTTGTTTTTCATAACGTCACAAATATACGAATTGTTAGGTATCTCGCAAGACACTCTTGCCAAACGGAGAGAAAGTCTTTGGAAATGCAATGGGGAGCAGAGGGGAGTCAGAATGACGTCAAAAGAGCTTCAGCTTTATCCACGGTCTCGGCAAAGTAGGCGTTATTTTTGCTCTTCTTTTTGTCGGAGAGGATTTTATTGATTATCCGTCTGGCAGTTTCTTGGTCCCCTTTCTTCAAGAAAATTTGAGCTGAATAATATTCGGCTTCATAAAAACCGAAAGGGTCATAAAATTGGGACTTTTTCCAGGCGGCTCGAAGCGACCTGAGTTTCTCATTGGCGTCGTCAATTTGCCCCGTTGCAATCAATCCCTGAGTATAATACAAGAGGCAATAAGGATCTCGAGGGTTGATTACATTCATGGAATCGGCCAGAGCCAGCGCTTCATTGAATCTTTCTTCATTCAGGTAAACCCTCAATAGCGTCTCGCGGGCGTTGAAAGTGGCCAAATATCCATGTTCTATAGTCTCTTTGATTTCAGAAATCCCTTCCTCCCTGCGGTCGCGGACAAAGGGCAGCCAAAGAAAAATCTTTGATTTAGTCGTTTTCCAATAATGATATGCCCCTAAAGCATAATATGCATCGTAAAAGGAGCTGTCCAGCTCCAGCGATTTGCTCAGATTGGCGCTACACTGCAGACCATCTTTGAATGCCCCCCACCAGTTGCCATGAAAAGCACGATACAGGGCGCGATACCCTTGAGAAGCTCCCGCAATAAAATACCAGTCGGCATTATCGAGATCGCTTTCCTTTCTCTCGTTTGCAAGAGTGATGGCGCTATCAAGATATTTTATAACGGTATCTTTATAGCGATCAGTGCGATACTCTTCAGATATTGTCTGATAGATACCGCCGAGCATGAAGCGCCCAACCGGATTGGCCGGCTCGTTTCTTGCCAGAATCTCGGCGCCATTGATTGCCTCAATAAAATCATTGTGCCATAAATAATGGGCGATTTTCAAAGTCTCTTCGCTACGGATTGATGTCTCGGATTGAGCGCTTTGATCTATCACGAAGAAAGATATTAGAAAAACAAGGATAGGCCTCATGGAGGAGAAGATTTTTTTCTTCAGCATTGCCTGTCAGTGACGTCTATGAAAAAATATTGGCAATCATATTTTGATAACTAAATAGGCTCTAATGCGGAGATGAGAGCCGGAAGTTGAACGGTCTTATCTTCAGAGACGGCAATAGCAATCGAATTTCCTTTTTTCCAGTAAATCACCTGACAGCCGGCACAGATGTGTCTGAAATATTCTATTCCCGAAAGATTGACTTTTTCAAAGCCCGGAAGCTTAATATCCGCCGGATTGCCTATAAAAAGAGAAATCCGCGATTGGCCATTAAGAAATTGCAGATGAACGAATTTTTTTCCGACAATCTCATCATATCCGGAGTGGACAAGCTTATATCCGGGAATATCCTCACTCAGGGATAAGCGCATATTCTCTGTTAGGAAATTTTTCACATCAGCTATGTCTTCAGCGTTGACAGGAGTAGGGTCGCCTGTGAAGATTTCGTCAAGATGACTTTTCTCAAAAGGATAAACGAAAATTTGGTGACGGTAATACTGGGCGGCTGATAACCCGACGGCTATGAAAATCACTAATATGGCCGCCGCCGCAAAGATGCGTCTCTTGTATTTATTAAAAAAACGGGTCGGTCTCTCCCCATGGTCGTTAATATGCGCCAAAATGCGATGTTTCAGTTGTTCCGATTTGGCGCTGGTAGATGCTTTGTTGACGACAAAGGTCCTAAACATCTGCTCAAATTCATACCGCGCCAGACAGTCGCGGCAATTATTGAGATGCTCTTTTACCTTCTCCGAGTCGATCTGGCTGGCTTCTTTATCAATTACTTCATATAATAATCGTAAGGCTTCTTGGCAGGTCATTTTGCGGCTTCCTTGATAAATCCATTCTTGACAGCATAATCCCACAGTGACTTTTGCAATAATTTGCGCCCCCGGTGCAACCTTGATTTGACAGTCCCAATCTGCAGGCCTGCAATTTCCGCAATTTCCTGATAACTGAAACCCTCAAGGAAAGAAAGAACCACGACCATCCGGAAATCTTCGGGTAAGTCCTCAATTGCTTTCTTGACATCATCATCAAAGACTTTCGCAAAAAAAAGTTGTTCGGGATTTTCCGACGGACCCAAGGCCGCCAATTGTCCGAACAGGAAATCATCATCGACATCCTGCAATTCCACAACCTGGGGCGTCCGCGATTTGGCGCGGTAGTTGTTGATAAAGATATTGGTCAGGATTTTGAATAACCATGCGCGGCAATTGGAACCTTCCTCAAATTTATCCCAGAAACGGTAGGCTTTAAGATATGTCTCCTGAACCAAATCCTCCGCCTCGCCCTCGTTTCTGGTCATACGAAGGGCGGTGCGATGCAAGGAGTCCAGGTGTATCAGCGCCTCCGCCTCAAACCTCTCTCTTTTCTTGTCATTTCCCGAAAACCGGTTTTCCATCTAACGTCTCACTCGAACAGCCGGATCGGGCGATTGCACAATTCAAGAATTAATAACATATCCGGCCTCTATCTTGTTCCTTTAATACTTCAAACTATACTTCTAAGCGTAAAAAAGCTCCCTCTTTTTTGCCCATTCCCTTCCAAAAATCCTATATCATTTATTATGAAATCCGGTCCCAAAACCTAATTCCTAAACATCTATTGATAATTCTCCGGCAATTCGTCCCTCAACCACCGATCCTGTCCAAGCTTTCTGTCCCAAAATACTGTTTTCGATGGCCTTAATAACCGCAATAAAAAGCTAAATCACAAGCATTCTTTTTGGCAAAAGAATCGTTGCTAAAATAAGGATCATTCGGCATACCCAAAAAGTGGAAATAGAGCTTGATTTAGCTCAAGTATGAACCGATATATTTATTAGCATGAATAATAAATTGCTCAATATTGCTTTATCGGGCATTTTGATTATCCTTTTTCAATCAGGATGCAATCAAAGAATCATCCGCTCTACGACTGGGATTTATCATTTACAGGGCGCAGTTGTAAAGAATAAAGACAATGATTCTATTCAGGTCTCTATTCTACTAACCAAGAATGACACGCTTGCAGATTCGGTCAATATAATGATAGGAAGTGACACCCTAAAATTTGAAGGCGGCCTGTATAGGAAGTCATATAATACTACCGGCGCTCTTGCCGCCGGAGATCGCCAAATCAGAATTAGTGATAGGGATTTTTCGGATTCCATTATATTTACTATTCCATCGGATCTTAATATTTCATCTATTTCTTTGCCCGAATCACGGATTAATCCGGGGGGGGCCGCCGTACCTATCGAGTGGACAGCCGCCTCGGGAAGTAATGGATATTCAATTGGAGTGGCCAAAAATAGTTTGGCATACAAATCCGATGGATTCTGCCAATTTGTCGCAACCGGCGGCAATTTAATCTCAATCCCGCCTGATGCCTTTCGGTTGTCGGGTAATCTGGATACCGGATGGTACAAAGTATTCGTATATGCCTATGCAGGCTCTCCCACCGATGGTCAAGACCTTCCGACAAAATTCCCTTCCGGTCTGTCTGACAATATTTCCAAATTGGATATTTCCGGCAGTTTCGGAGCCATAGTTGTCAGCAAGCCCGATTCCATTCATGTCACTCTCGAATGAGAGCCTCAAATTCCTTTTTATTTCTCCGTTTGATTTTCTTAAATTCCTTCAATGGATAAACCCGGCAGAGAAAATCTGATTTCTGTCTTAAAAAAGCTTGAAACAGAGCAGGCCAATCCCAATACGACAGATATAGACACTCTTTCGTCTTTGGAAATTGTCCGCAAAATCAATGACGAAGACAAAAAAGTTGCTGTTGTCGTCGAGCGTGCTATGCCGGAAATTGCTTTGGCGGCGGAGATGGCCGCAAAGACTCTCAAAGCAGGCGGGCGGCTTATATATATCGGAGCGGGAACCTCCGGGCGGTTAGGGGTGCTTGACGCCGCCGAATGCCCGCCCACTTTCGGATCCGACCCTTCGCAAATAATCGGCCTGATTTCAGGCGGGTATGATACACTGATTCTCTCAATTGAGGGAGCGGAAGACCACGAAGACTGGGCGATTGAGGATATGAAAAAAATCAATCTAACCTCAAAGGATTTTGTCATCGGGATTGCCGCCTCCGTCCGCACGCCTTATACATTGGCCGGTATTGAATATGCCATATCAATCAAATGCAAAACTGCCCTTATAGTCTGCAACAAGGCCGATATTCTGAAAATAAAACCAGATATTTTGATATCTTTGCCCGTCGGCCCTGAGGTTATCACCGGTTCCACCCGGATGAAATCCGGTACCGCCCAGAAGATGACTTTGAATATGATAACCACAACGGCAATGATCCTTTTGGGCAAGACCTATGGCAACCTTATGGTCGATTTGCAGGCTCGTTCCGAAAAACTGGCCGCCCGTTCCCGCAAGATACTGATGGAATTTTTTGATATCGATTATGACGCCGCCGACAAACTTCTTCAATCCGCCGCCGGCTCCGTCAAGACGGCGATAGTGATGCAAAAGCTTGGGGTGAGCAAAGAAGAGGCGGAACGAAAATTGGCTGAAGTGGGGGGATTTCTGAGGCGGATTTTATAATGTGATGTTGATTTGATTTTTGCTTCTTGTCGATGCCATATATCTTCAATATATTGAACGCAGGCTTTTGAGAATGGCATAAATGACAGACATAAAGACTACAGAAAATGAATTTAGAAGCCAAGTCGTCAGTTGGCTGAATGAATTTATAAAAGAAGGCTCTTATCCTTTCGAATGCGCTACGTCAGATCCATCCATAAGAACTGAATCGGGCAGGCCCAAATTTCCCGATGTAGTTATCTGGCTTAACAGAAAAGCCGAACTTGCCTTTTGTGGAATAGAATTGAAGGTCCCGCCAACTTGGGCAGATAATGCAGAGTTAATAGAAAACGCGTCCGAAAAAGCGCGCGCAATATCCGCAGATTACGTCCTAACATGGGATTTATATAAATTGATAGTGTGGCGTACTCCAAATATAGGAGAAAAAGTTTCGAGCGAGCATAGATATAGAGATTATGAAACATTGTCCTTTTTCCCAAATATTAATAGCCTATGGGAACCCTCCAAGTTAGAGCGCATAAAAAATAGAACAAAGGAAATATTGGCCGATTTATTGATTCTTTACAGAGAGGGAAATTTTAATCTTATTGACGCTGATTCCACCTTCTTCGTCAATCGACTATATGAAGCGACAAAAAATCTTGCCCCCTTTATTTTAAAATCGCTCCGAACAAAAATCGGCAAGAACAGAAAATTTTATGATGATTTGCTGAACTGGGCGGTTAAACAGGGCATTGCCTCTTTTGAAGCTGGAGATCCTTTCTTTCAGACCATTTCAAGGCAGATATTATATCGACTATTGGGGAGAATTATTTTTTATCTTACATTGAGGCGGTTTCGCGCCGACATCCCAAAGCTTGATTTGAGCGACATAGCGCCTTCAGATATTTCTGATAAATTGAATGAATATTTTAGAATAGCCAGGCGAATAGATTATCAAGCCGTTTTTGAAGAGGATTTTACCGATTCAGTTCCGGTTCCGCCGGAATGTGCACAGCCGCTCA
>CAZCFT010000017.1:0-32849 GCA_964498015.1 uncultured Ignavibacteriaceae bacterium | reverse complement strand
GCGTATTCGTGTTCATCACAACACTATTACCTGTCATCCCGTGCCTTGACACGGGGACCAGAAGTCAGTAACTGATTTGCACTTAGCAACCACTCTCTGGGTTCCCGATCAAGTCGGGAATGACGATTTGGGGTTACTTCTCTCCATTATCTAATGCTTCATATCCATCAGGGGGTTTTTCAACAGGCCCCCAGGCTGAAGCCTGTCATCAAGCTTAGAACGATTTCAAGAATGCAGTCCTTCTGCAAGGCCAATTCATTAGTTGCCGGTATAAGCTACTGTAATGACAATAGTTGCAGAATATGCCCCTTGCGGCTGGCGCAATTTGGGAATGGCTTTTCCCCCCAGCCAGATAGTTAATCCGTTGAAACCCAAACGGTAAGTTATGGTATGCCAGGGGTCGAGATTGTCATATCCCGGACTCGCTTGATTCGGTGTGGCGCTTGAATCCATGGCACAGTCGGACTCACTGAAAACCATCTGCATATTAAAGCCGCCCGCATTCATATAGGTCGGTAGAGTGAAATCAATCGTAATCTCCGCTCCGGCTGTGCCCGTGACCGTAAATTCCGCCGCCGCACCGGGACTGTTTTTTAAGATTGTCTTCGGAATACCGGGGAACATATCTCCAAAAGCAAGGTCGTGTGTTGCGTTGGCATTTTGACAAAGGCAAGAATCAAAGGGGATCAAGACAAGAATTATAATGAAATATAGAGCCATTGACTTAGTCTTCATCTCCATACAGAAAAGCTATGGAATCAAAATAGGCAAGTCAATAAACTTTCGCCCGACCATGCCCGGGCGATTCTAATTTTCTGAATAGAAAAATGTAATGATGACAGGCTGATGATTCCTAAAGGATAGCGCTTCAGGGTTTGCGTTCATCTCAATCTGATTTCGAATACTATCGAGAGGCATAAGAGATGCCGCATCTGTGCCAATATCCAAAGGATACTTATCTAACAAAAATTCTTTGGAGTCAAAATTTCCTACATCAATTTGGCAAATAACGGCCGAGTTGTTGGAGAGAAAGACCGCTTTGTTATCGGCGCCGATTTCCCCTTGATCAGGATTACCGGTTTTTCCCGAGTCGCAATATCCGAAGGGGGAGACAACAGTCGCCGTGACCCTGATAGTTGCCGACTCGCCCGCGGTAATTGAAACCATAATGAACATAATGGCGCTCAGCGCCCAGAGCGTCTTAATCCAATGGCCGATAATCGGAGTGGTATCTTGTTTCATAATAATGCCTTAAAAACAAGATACCGCAATTCCTCAGAATGTCAATGGGGAATCTTGCAGCTGGGTGATATGCAGACTCCCAAAAGGCCTCTTAAGATAATGGCTTTCCTCCAGACTCAATATTGACTTGTCAGTTACCTGTATATGTGACGGTCAAAGTTATCTCCGCCGCATAATCGCCGCCATTCTGAAATAGATTAGGGTGAACCGTACCTCCAATCCAAACCATCAGCAGTCCACTCCCCCCAAGCCGATGGTTGCTTTGGACATGAGGATTTATGGTTCCTGCCGGAGCCTGCTGTCCGCCAGAGGTCCCGTCATCGTATGAGGCATCAGTACTGCTGAATGACAGGGGCAGATAGAGAGCGGCTCGGGAGAGGGAATCCGGCAAAGCAAAGTCAAGTGTCACTTCAGCCGAATTTGTGCCCCTTATTTGAAACTCTCCGGCCTGTCCGACAGTCGATTTATCAACCGATTTTTCAATTCCGGGCATGACTGTTTCGAATCTAAGATCATTGTTGCCGGTTACTGCAAGAGTCGGCAATACTGTCGCTGTCGCTTTGATAGTGGCCGATTCCTGCGAAAATGAACAGGTTGCGAAAGCCATAATCGCGATAATTGTGAATAGAACTGAAAACATCCTCCGAGCCATTAGAACCTCCTTGAAATACTGATTTAAAGTTTCATATCAATATCTAAGGCAAGCTGAATGCCTGAAGATGCCGTTGGGTATAATATTCAGTAGGACAACAGGTTATGGTGAAATAATGGCCGAGGCCTAAATCTAAAATGATAGCTGGTATGGGGAGCAGGCCATATTGATTACGTTAAGTGGATGTGTAATAGAAAGTTAAAACTGTTGATGCAATAGGTGGCCTGCCCTATTGTCAGTCAAGCCAGAAAACATTAAAAATTGCTTCGCTAACGCACGGAATGACGCTAAGAGTACTATTCAACGCGCCCCTTTAGAATCTGGTGAGCCCTTTTATGATCTGATATACATATTTGATTTTGAGTTTTCTTTCCTTGTCCGTTCCGGAGGCTTCTTCAATTCTGAGTTTGACAAAATTCTTATCAGCAGTTTCTACCAGATAACTCTCGCCGACTATTACCGGGATTTTCTCTACCGCCGGAAAATCAATTTCCAGTTTTGGATATTGATAAATATCATTGGTTTTTCCCAACGAATAAAATCCTGATTGACGCAGGAAGCCGTTAAGACGATGCGGCGACGCGAAAAAATCAAAACCATCTTTTTCGTAGAAATAGATATCATTATCGCTGGCATCCGCTCTGACTGATTTTCCTTTTTCGAAGGAGAAGCCATCATTCAGATCGGCATAACGGAAAGCCAGCGAAAACTCGCCTTCAGGACGGCAGATTGCGCTGACTTCATTAGATGCCGGGGATAAGCGGCCATCGGGGAAAACTGTTCTTACTGTCACAAAATATTCCACCGCATTGTCGAGCCTTTCAATCTCTATTGTCTCAAATTTGCTATTTGGGTCGGTGTCTCCCGGATACGGAGAATCATTGAATGGCTTTATGGATTGGGGAATCTCTGCGCTGAAATATTTTTTGTCCAAGGGATTCTTCAGAAGATAGACATTGTAGCCGGAGAGCAATATACTATCGGGGCAATTGGTATCCCACTTTAAGAATAATTTTCCATCGCCGGATTGCGCCGAAAGATTCTTGGGCGTGCAGTCGGGAAGCGCAGGCGTTTCTTTAACCGGCGCCGGCATTTCGACTTTCTTGGGGGGCCCCCCGCATTTAGTCAGCATAAGCGGAATAATTATCAGGGGAAAAAGAGGACGGATTTTCATGCTATAGAAGCCTGCTCCATTTTTGCTCCGGCCGGATCCATTGCCTGTTTCCTATATGCCATTTATGGAGTTACCGCCGCTGGTTCTGCCATTGTTCCTTTGCACCCCCACTGGCGAAGGCCCGTTATCATCAGCCTGTTCATTGAGCTTTGATAGCTGTTCAATTTGATGCAGAGGTTTTTCCAACTGATTTCTTCTGGTGGTCAAAAGGGAATTATATTCATTCTGAAGTTCCTCAATCTTCTTGCCGATTCTATCCATTGAAGAAATGAAAGCGCCCCATTGCTTGTAAAAAATGCTCATGAGTTCCAGAATCTTATTGGCCGATTTCTCAAGATTGAAATTATCGATCGATTGCCGGACGACCGCCAGCAGGGCATAAATCGTCCACGGGGAGCAGACTATGACTTTGCTTTTCAGCGCATCATCTATGAAAGTGGCGTCATTTTCCATGATAAAGGCGTACGCTTGCTCAAGCGGGATGAAGATAATCACGTAATCCAGCGTATTGGCGTCAGGGTTAATGTATTCGCGCGTAATCACCTGTTTTACCATCTGGCGGGCATCTCGGATGAACTGGTTCTTATAATTCTGACGCACGGCGTCAACTGTTTCCTCGAGATAATGCTTGAAATTATCGAGTGGAAATTTGACATCCATATTGATTTTCTTGCCATTTGGAAGCAGAAAAGTGAAATCGGGGCGTCGGGAAGAGCCGTCCATCGTTTTCTGTTGAACGTAATTAATCCCTTCCTCCATTCCCACCAGGCGAAGTATATCATCGGCAATCCTCTGTCCCCAGAGGCCGCGCTGACGAGAGTCGGAGAGAATTAGATTAAGCTTGCCGGTCAGTTCCTGAAGTTTCTCCGTCTGAGCAGAGTGATATGATAAGCCTTTTGTTATGGCGCCGAATTTTTCATTCCGGTCTTTTTCGAATGAAGAGATGAGATCCTTAACTCTCTCCATCTCCGATTTCATTTGCTGAAGACTGTTGTCTATCAATTCTTTTTTGGAGGTCAACTCATGAACGTTGGCATCGGTTTCTTTGGAGAGTCTTTCCCCGGCGAGTTTCAAAAACTGATCGGTATTATTTGACAGCGCCTGCATCGAGGCTCGACTGAAAGAATCTTCGATTTTTGTGAGAACATTATTCTCGATTTTTTTTGAAAAGGCTCTCAGCATCCAGATCACAACGACAATCGTTAATGCAAGCGATATTACGACCGGGATTACAGCGCTCATTTTCTAATATCTTGTAATATCGACTCTGGTTAGATTGGCGATGCTTCTTCCCAGAAACTGCTGGGCGACCTGTGTAAACCTGTCGGGAACGTCAGAAACATAGAATTTATGAGTTACCTCGCCGCCGGAAGGGCGCAGGAGGTTTTTGAGTGACAGTACCGAGGCCACCTCGCGAGCGGTTTCTTCGGCTGAGTCAACCAGACGGACCGCCGGCCCCATGACTTTCCCTATTACTTTTCTCAGCAAGGGGTAGTGCGTACACCCAAGTACAAGCGTGTCAATATCCACGTCTTTTAACGTTTTGAGATAATCTCCCGCTATCAGGCGGGTCGCCTCTTTTTCGATATATCCTTCTTCAACAAGCGGTACAAAGAGGGGGCAAGCAAGGGAGAAGACTTTCACTTTTTCGTTCAAAGCATGAATGGCCTTGACATAGCTGTCGGAGCTGATAGTTGCGACTGTGCCGATAATTCCTACCCGGCTATTTCTGGTATATCCTATCGCCGCCCGGGCGCCGGGTTCGATCACCCCCAGAATATCGATATCAAATTCCTTCCGGACCGTTTCTAATGCTACGGCTGAAGCGGAGTTGCAGGCCGCCACGATGAATTTGACCTTATGCTCTATCAGGAAGCTAATATCCTGGCGAGTAAATTGGGTGATTATTTCTTTTGAGCGGCCGCCATAGGGCGTTCGTCCAACATCGCCGAAATAGACTATATTTTCACCGGGAAGAAGTTTGAATATTTCGGATGCCACAGTAAGCCCACCAACTCCGGAATCAAATATGCCTATTGGCCTGTTTTGAAGTTCAACTAAAGTCATTATTTATTCTCATATTTGGCTTTGAATCTTTTCAATCCTTCATAAATGGCCTCGGCCACATTCTGTCGGTAGGACTTATCATTGAGCAGTTCTTCGTCCTCGCGATTTGTAATAAAAGCTGTTTCTACCAACACTGACGGCATATAGACGCCATTTAACACAAAAAAACCGGCCTGGTCAATACCCCGCGCCGAGGTCTCTGTCAGCGCTCTCCGACACTCCTTGTCTATAATCGCCGCCAAGTCGGATGATTCCGTCTGAAATTCAGTCTGAATCATGTCACTGATAATAAATCCCAAATCGCCATCTTCATGGGCCTGTAGCCCTGAGGTTTCTGCCAGAAAAGGGGCGTTTTCCAATTGGGCGGCGGCACGGGCGGAATCGTTCTTGGCAGGAGCCAGAAAGAAAACCTGAAATCCGCGAGCGGAACGCTTGATGGAGGCATTGGCATGTATGGATACGAAAATGTCCCCGTTTGCTTTATTGGCAATTTTGGCTCTTTCCTGAAGAGTCAGCGTTTCGTCCTTGTCGCGAGTCATGATTGCCTCAAATATTTTTTCTTTCCTGATTAGTTTGGCCAGACGTTTGGCAATATCGAGAACGATTTCTTTCTCTTTGGTTGACTTGAAACCGATAGCGCCATAATCATTCCCGCCGTGGCCGGCATCAATGATAATTCTATCAATCAATAGGTCAGGTCCGACATTATCCGGTCCGGATTTGGCTTCTACTGTTGCCGAAGTATCTAACAGCGCGATTTGGATTCTGTCGGGATTGCTTTGAAAGCGGTCTGTAAATTTACCTATCTTGGGGCGAAGTTGAAGCGCCAATTGCGCGGAATTGTCGAATTGGTGCGTGTTAATTTCAAGAAGATATTCGCTTGAGCGCCGCGACATTATCTGTTGGCGGTTGATTGTCCCTTCAGGAATATTGATATTTAACCAATTCCCTTCAGAGGTGAAAATTTCATACTTAGTAGGTCCGGCAACAAAAATTTCAATCAGGAGTCCGTTAGCTTTTTGAGAAAAGAGGATGTCGTTGACAGTGTACCATTCAGAACTGACCCGTATGGTTTTATTGCCGGCATCCCATGAAATCTGCTCTGATTTTAGCCTGTCCAAGAGGGGAATAAATGTCACGGCGGGAAGGTATAACTGCCCCTCCTTGAGAACGGCCGGATAAGTGATATTAGTGATAGTATCGTTTATCTTTAGATATGGGGAATTAATATTGAAGAGGACTCTATTTTTTTCCGTTTCGTATGAAACCGATAGCCCGGCCTCCTCCCACGACAATTTTTCCCCCATCAATTCCGCAAATTGTGACATCGAGAAATAGACGACATCCTGTTTGGTGAAATAATCGATTTTCTCGGTACCGCCGGAGATCTGGACCGACAACTCCGATGCAAAAGCCGAAAAGGGAGTTGCAAATGCCAGAATGCAAAGAGCTAAATGGATTATTTTTCGCATTTCAGATTGTCACTTTGTCTTTCGGCGCATGGCACGCTCGATCGTCCGGTCAGCTTCCATCTGTGCGGTGCGCTCTCGTTTGTCATACATCTTGCGCCCCCGCCCGGTGGCCAATTCGATTTTGACATAAGGGCCCTTGAAATAAATCCGCAAGGGAATCAAAGTAAATCCCTTTTCGGCTGTGGCCGACAAAAGCCTTCGTATTTCACGTTTATGCAAAAGAAGCCTTCTGGGGCGAAGCGGATCATGGCTCCCCTTTCCGGACATTTCATACGGTGAAATATGAAGATTGAAGAGAATAATTTCCCCATGCTCGACTGAGGCGTAGCTATCGGATAGATTCACCTTACCGGCCCGAAGCGATTTGACCTCGCTTCCCATCAACTCTATACCGGCTTCCCGCTTTTCGAAAATTTCATAATCCCGATACGCCTTGCGGTTGGTTACAATTGTCTTTTCTTTTTTCTCTTTTGGTTCCATCTGAGCCATGCCGATCAATATAGATTTATATCATACCTGTTGCAATTACTTTATTGTTAACCTATCATACATGGTACAATTATACACAGACGGGAAATTGATTTGAAAGTTGCTCTATATCAGAATAATCCAATTTTCGGCGAGATCAAGCTGAATGTTGATACGGTTGTCGCCGCGGTCATGGATAAAGAGTTCGATATTCTGGTTCTACCGGAGCTTTTTGCCGCCGGATATCAATTTCGAGAGCGCCAGGAAGCTTTCATGCTGGCAGATCCAATCGGAACCGGATATACTTTTGAGACATTGGCTCAGTTGGCCGCACAGAAAAATTCGCTTGTGATTTATGGATTTCCAGAAAAAAGGGATAGGGAGATATTCAATTCAGCGATCGGCGTCTTCCCCGACGGGCATTTCCGGCTTTATCAGAAGACTCACCTCTTTGATGCAGAGAAAGGGATTTTCTCGAAAGGGCGGACAGGATTTTCGATTTTTTCTTTTGGAGAAACCCGCGTTGGCATCATGATCTGTTTTGATTGGCGTTTTCCGGAAGCGGCCAGAAAGCTGGCTCTCTTGGGAGCTCAAATAATATGCCATCCATCAAATTTGGTCTTGCCGCATTGCCCCGATGCCATGGTTACTCGCGCCCTGGAAAATTGTCTATTTACTATCACTGCTAATCGTGTAGGTTCGGAGAATCGCATCGAAAAGAGACTTCAATTCATTGGACATTCACGAATTATCGCTCCGACGGGCAAAATCCTGGCTGAACTTGACGACAATAATGAGGGATTCATCATGGTCGAAATTGATCCCAAACTTGCTGATGATAAAGCAGTTACGTCAGGAAATGACCTTTTCAAAGACAGACGTCCCGAATTCTATTAATGCATCAACTGAGAATTTATCCTGCATCTATTCAACATAATTATTGCTAATAAATAAATTCGTTCTGCCGATAAAAAAAGCATGGGAAAGTTAATCGGGGTATAAATATGGCATTAGCTCAAAAAATATCGACAGCCAAAATTCTTGTCATCGATGATGAACCTCAAATCACTGATGTTGTTGAGGCTTTTCTCTCCAACGCCGGACATCAGGTTTTCGTCGATAATATCGCGGCGGAGGGTCTTAAAAAGGCCAAGACTATTAAGCCGGATATTATACTACTTGATATAATGATGCCGGGAACTGACGGTTATAATGTTTGCAATGATCTCAAGAATGATCCCTCCACATCCAGTATTCCAGTCGTCTTCCTCACCGGCAAGGATCGCAATGACGATATGGGACGGTCTTTCAAAGTCGGCGGCGATATGTTTATCAAGAAACCTTTTTCCTGTGAAAGACTGCTTGAAATAATCAATATCATCCTGATGTCCACCGGCAAACGCTGAAGAATCAGATCATAGATTTTCAAGCGGCGGGCTATGATGCGCGCCGCTTTCTTTTTTCCGCTGTATAAGTATTAACAACAAAGGTCTTGAAAATTATGTCATTGAGATTAAATTGACTGCCATGGAGCAAATAGATTTACTTGGCAGTACAATCAATGATCTGGAAAACCTGATGCAGAAATTAGGTGAGCCAAAATTCAAGGGGCGTCAACTTTTCAAATGGCTCTATTTTGCACGAGAGAGAGATTTCGAGAAAATGACCAATCTCTCCCGCGAACTCAGGCGCAGGCTTTCCGAGCGATTTGCTTTTGGCAGATTGGAGGTTGATAGAGTCTCGCAGTCTTCTGATGGGACGGAGAAAATTCTATTTGCGCTGAATGACGGTTTATTTGTTGAAACCGTCCGGATTCCCGAGAAGCAGAAGGCTACGGCCTGCGTATCCAGTCAGGTGGGATGCCCTCTGGCCTGCAAATTCTGCGCGACCGGCCGTATCGGTTTCCGCCGAAATTTAACGCCGGGCGAAATTGTGGGTCAGCTCCTATATTTGCGCGGGAAGTACAATAGCGAGGCCTTTGAAAATATAGTTTTCATGGGGATGGGCGAACCGCTTTTGAATTATGAAAATCTGATTCGCTCGATCGGAATAATCTCCTCAGAGATAGGGCTGTCTCAATCTGCAAAAAAAATTACGGTGTCGACGGTCGGTATAGTTCCTCAAATATATATGCTGGCTGATTCCGGCTTAAAGGTAAATCTGGCGATATCACTTCACGCGGCTACCGATGAAAAAAGGAGAAAAGTTATGCCTGCGGCGAAATCTTATCCTCTGGCAGAGCTGATCAGGGCGGCAAA
The DNA here is from genome assembly GCA_964498015.1 of uncultured Ignavibacteriaceae bacterium. GTDB lineage: Bacteria > Zixibacteria > MSB-5A5 > GN15 > PGXB01 > CAWEZN01. Next base: position 23,516 of record CAZCFT010000017.1, on the reverse strand, counting down.
ATATTTTGCGGAGAAAAGAGAAAAAAGAGTTACATTTGAGTATATTCTTTTTGATGGCTTTAATGATACGTTGCAGGACGTTAAGGATTTGTCTAATCTTGTGAAAGGCGTGCCGTGCAAAATAAATATTCTGTCATATAATTCGGTTGAGGGATTGCCGTATCGGCGGCCATCAGAGAAGAAGGTGAATGAATTTGGCCGATTGCTGTACCCCCGCGCTCCGGTGGTAACGATTAGAAAAAGCCGGGGTTTGGATATTGAAGCCGCATGCGGCCAACTGGCCGGTAAAAAGAATATCTGAGCGATAATATAAAGGAGAGTTCGAATGAACGAACAAAAATACCTGACTATTCTAATCATTCTGTCCTTGATTTGCTTTGGGCCCTTAAATGCGGCGGATCTCAAGGTAGAGGACATTACAGTTGCATCCTTGAGCTGGGGGAACCAAACAGCAAAAATTAAACTGACTAATCTCAGTTATGATTACAAGACTATAGTAATCAAAACCGATTTAAGTTTCGAGGGAAGCGAGCTTAATCCAAAGCGAACTTCAAAGAAACCGTTCATTATCGACCCTATCTATTCTGCAACTTTGAATGAGCCTATTGAAATACCCGGGAATTATGGCGCTCTAAAACTGAAATTCACTTTTTATGATGTGGTCGATACGCTCGATCCTCTTTATGAGTCGCAAGTTTTCTTTACAAAGGAAATTTCGAATTCATTTCCGGTTCCCGAAGGGATGAAGGCATATCTTGGCGCTCCGTTGGCGCTACCGATGTTTGTTGACAGGAGTCCGCTCTTTGATAATCAATTCACCCGATATTACTTTCTTTTCTTGAAGCTCGGGAAAAAACCGGAGGAAATCGCCGGTCTAATGAAAACGAATTTAAATTACATTAATTTTATAGCTGACAAGCTGGTGGCAGGGAAATATCTCGTTCGGTCCGGCGGGGAGAACATTCCAAATTTCGCCGTCGTGGATAATTCCGCTCTGACCACTCTGAGACCAATTATCAATGAGACTACGGAGAAATTATATTCCGCCATGAAAGCTAATTTACCGAAATATGACAGCGTGATGACAGCGATGGTTTCTCGCGGGGAGCTGACACGGGACAAAGATAATATAATGGAGATAGGTTCGGTACTTTATCATAAGTATCCTGTAATACTCGGGCTTCTGCTCTGGAATAAAATCGGCCGCGAATTTATCAATGATGGTCCACGCTTCAGCATTTTTGAAAATTCCGACCCGTGCAGGGCCGACATGGGTGAATTTATGTACATGGCTGTCTCCGCGAGCGATTTATCCGGTCGCTCTTTCTACTATGATTTGATTGACGTCGACGGAGAACGATTTCATACGTCAATCGGGGATGTCTCCCTTGTCTGTGAACCTGTGGGTGAGTCCTATAAAGTGGTCAATAAATACTATTGGAATTTTCTTGAGACAGATTTCCCAATCATCTTCAGCTATGATGATGAGACTAATTCTGACCTGTTGGCTATATTGGGGGAGGGGTGTGTCAAATTGACTGAGCCTCTAAAGGAGGCGATAAATAAGCTCTATTTGGAAGGAAAGGACCTAAGAAAAGTTAGGGGCGCCCGTTACTGGAGTTGGAATCTGGTTATTACAGGGGTGATGGATAAATTGGATAAGAGTAAGCTTGCGGTCAAAGAAGGAAATGGTATATACACCTTCCAAAAATCTGAGGAATAAGAATATATGAAAGGGAATTTCCTGATCGGCATAGTTCTCCTAATTTTAGCAGTCTCTTGTTCCCACAAGAATCCGCCGCGGGACGAAATTCCCAAAATCAAAAACATATTGGCCAAACTTGAGCAGACAATCAAAGAAAAAAACGCCGCCGCTATTGACTCACTTATCATCGCCGATTCTTACAGCAAGGGATATAGTTCGCAGACAATACTATCGAGAGTCTATCCGTCCCCGGAAGACACAAATTTCTTTTCATTTGGCAAGCGGGAGTTTTTCTATACTGAAAATAAGGCCGTAGTGAATTGCTCAATACTCAGGAACAGCGCAGATTCAGGGCGACCGGCCGAGATTACTCTCACTAAAATCGCCGACCGCTGGCTTATAGAAAAATTCGACCTAAAATAAAAAAGCCCGCTTATTAACTGGCGGGCTCTTTTGAATTTCAAGATTCGATTTACTTGGTTTGGTCAGTTTGTCCGCGGGTCTGCCCAGCCTGAAGATGCTTGGTATATCCTTCTGAATTTTTCAAGAGATCAACGGCCTGGAGAATTCCCGGATCCTGTTTCAGAATTACTTCTTCATATACTCCGCGCTCGCCGCTGATTTTGGCCACGATTTCGCTCTTGATAGCTCTTTTTATATAATCAATTGAATTGGCAAAATCAGCCTCTTTTTCCCTCTTAATCTGACCTTCGAATTCCTTGATCGCCGGGTCAAATAAAGTATCCTTTTTCTCTTTCTTGACCATCTCTCTTATTTTATCAAGCGATACTTCCAATGAGGTTTTATAAGTGAATTCTTTTCCCTTGATGTAGGACTTAAATTGCTGGATGATATCATCATCGATAGCCAAATTCCTATTCACATCAGGATGGGAGACGGTGTACTTGACCGCAAAATCGAAGAATGTCGATTTTCTTCCCAAGTTTATCTCGAGTGGAGTAAGAAATGGATCCTGCTCTATCTCCACATCAGGAAGTATCCCGCCGCCGCCATAAACAACGCGGGCATTATTGGTATAGAAAATTTCCTTGTGAGAAATCTTGAGAGAATCGTCCCCCAGCGAATCAGGAGGATTTGCCGTACTGTCCGTACTGTCCATGCTGGCCATGAATTCGGCGGCCGGATGTTTCATTTCATTTTCAGCTTTCTGGATACATCTGCCGGACGGAACATAGTACTTGGCGGTTGTAAGTTTAAGAGCAACCTCATCATCATTGCCGACCGGGAATATCTGCTGGACTAATCCCTTGCCGTATGTCGGACGTCCCATGATGATTCCCCTATCCCAATCCTGTATAGCCCCCGCTACGATTTCTGATGCGGAAGCGGTGCCTTCATCGACGAGCACAATGAGCGGTTTGTCGGGATATAAAGGAAGCCGGCGGGAGTAATATCGTCTTTCTGAATCAGAATACTTGCCTCGGGTATAGACAATTAGCTTACCCTCAGGGACGAAAAGCTCGGATGTTTCCACCGCCTGTTGCAAGAGACCGCCGCCATTGGAACGGAGGTCAAAAATCAGCCCTTCAATCCCTTTGGCATTTAGCTCATTTATGGCCTCAGTCAATTCATGGCTCGTTTCTTCGGCAAATCTCGACAAGCGCACATATCCGATATTTGTACCTTCAACTATGCCATAATAACTAACTGACTTGAGTTCTATCACGGCTCTTTCCAATTCAAAATCAAGCATCTCGGAAATGCCTTCGCGCTTGATTTTCAGAGTCACTTTTGTGCCGCTGGGACCTCTCATTAATTTTGCCGCATCGGCCGTAGTCAATTTGTATGTCGATTTGCCGTCAATCTCATAAATTAGATCGCCGGATTTAAGCCCTTTCTTATATGAAGGCGAGCCTTCCATTGGGGTGACTATAAGAATATGGTCTTCGCGGGCATCAATCTCCATTCCCAACCCTTCATATTTGCCATGTGTGCTCTCCATGAGCTGGTCGTAGGACTTTTTCTCCATGAGAACGGAATACCGATCCAGGTCTTCCAGCATTCCCTTTATCCCGGAATTGATCAACTCCTTCGTGTCGATATCTTCCATATAACGATTTTTGATATCATAAACAGTCTGATTAAATTTCTTGATTTCACGGAATAAGGTCTCCTTGGAATCGGATTCTGATGGCGCGGTTGAATCGGACGGGGTTTCTTCCAGATTAATGTGGACAGTATCGGCCAGATAAATGGTCTTAGTTGAAGGCGGAGCCACAGCTTCGCCGGAACCCACGGCCCAGATAAGACCCAGCAGGAATGCTGTCAGCGATATCAATAACAGAGTAAATTTCTTCATCCGACCAACCTCCTATATATAAATGTATTCACAATCTACCTGTTTGCACCTGAATGTCAAGCAAGATAAGAACCGGATGAGACTCTATCTGCTTGATAATTTAACAGTTAAAGGCATTTTATGTTTCATTTTTGTTTTCTGGATTTGGTTCTGTTTCGTAACTTCTTGAGGGATAAGATATTTGACGTCACTGTGCCGAGATAGAATAATCCGTTATCCCCTGAATCAGGCAGATATGCCCTATTGCGTTGGCTATCAATGAATAAAGAATCGTACGCATGCTCTTGCAGAGTAATTGTTCAGTCCATGATCAAGAAACGGATAGATTGTGCCCGGGTATTGTGATTGACATCTCTTCAGAATGTCAATATGTTCGACTTATTGAGACCTCTACTTATGCACAGGAATTCATAAATTGATTACCGGCAGTAATATTAGGAATCTTCTTTTCGACCTTGACGGAACTTTAATCGATTCCTCCGAAGGAATTGTATCGGCCGTTAATCTTGCCCTCGAGAAAATGGAGGAGAGCCCGAGGAACCCCGAAGAGATAAAAAAATTCATAGGATTTTCTCTGGAAACCATGTTCAATAACTTTTCCGCAAAATCGTACGATGAATTCAGGGGATATTTCCAGCAGTTCGGGGTCAATGTCATCGCCGAATCGGCCAAACCGCTTGATGGGGTTGACGAAACGCTTCGGCTATTGCACCGCAGAGGCTATCTGATAGGAATTGGCACTCAGAAAATGAAAATTCATCTGGATAAGATAATAGCTAAATTGGGCTGGGCCAGTCTAATTTCCGCAGGCGCCGGCGTTGATGACGTATTGCGGGCTAAGCCGGAGCCTGATATATATATGAAGGTTATGAATCTTCTAAATGGGAATTTGAAGAATTCCCTCGTTATCGGCGACACTATAAATGATGTTCTTGCGGCGCATGCCGCCGGATTGCCGGTAATTGCGGTATCATCCCCATTTGGCGACAATGGAGAGCTTGTCTCGAGCAACCCCGACGTGCTTATTGATGATATTAGGAAATTGCCCATCCTTCTGGGCATTGAAAATACGATTGACTAAGACCTCATGCCTGTTTCAAAATTCAAAATTATTCCCCCATACAATTTTGAATTATCACTTAAATTTTCGCAGAGGAGTCGTTTTGAAATTGTGGATAGGACAGACAAGGCTGTCTTGAGAAGGCTTCTTAGTGTGGGCAATTCTATTGTTCTGGCTGAGATTTCATGCCGCGGCGGGGCGGAAACTTCATCTGGGCAGATCAAATGGGATTGTCTTGACGGCAAGAAGCTGGACGAGAAGGAGATTGTTGAGATTGCGTCCCGTATGTTGTCGGCCAGCCTTGATTTGACGCCGTTTTATGATTTAGCCGGTAAGTCAAGAAACATGAAGGAATTGACAAGAAAATTCCGAGGATTAAAACCGATTTTAACCCCAACTGTTTTTGAATCCGCCGCCTGGGCGATCATGGGCCAGCAGGTAAATCTGAACTTCGCCTATATTCTCAAGAAGCGATTGGTGGAAAACTTCGGCAGAAAACTCCGAATTGATGGGGAGGATTTTTATCTTTTCCCGGAACCGGGGAATTTGTCGAAGGCCAATGTTGCAGAATTAAGAGACTTGCAATTCTCTTCACGCAAGGCTGAGTATTTATTGGGTTTATCAGCAATCATGCGGAATGGTGGTTTTGGTCTTAAATCACTGGCGAAACAGAATTACAATGAGGCTATAGCCAGATTGATCAGTATCAGAGGAATCGGAATCTGGTCGGCGAATTATATTCTGATGCGTGGAGCCGGTCATCTTGACTGCCTTCCTCTCGGTGATTCCGGGCTTCATCGGGCGGCCAAAATTGTAAACCGGCTGAAAGAGTTGCCTGACAATGAGAAGGTGGAAAAGTTAGCCAGAGGATTTATTCCTTATCGATCATTATATACATTATATTTATGGTTTCTATTGATGGAAGGAGCAAGTGTGCAATGAACCGTCTCTATGTTCACAAATTCAAAACCAAGGTGGGATGGATTCATCTTGCCGAAACTGAAAAAGGGATCGCCATAGTCGATTTTCCGTCCGAGAAATCGACTCACTTCAACTCGCTGGTGAAAAAGGAATTCAAAGGATACGACTTATTAAAAGGGGGAAAGGAAAATAAACGGGCAGAAGGACAATTGAAATCATATTTCGAGGGGAAGCTTAAGAAATTTTCTCTAAGGCTTGATTTCAGAGGAACGGATTTTCAGAAGAAAGCCCTGAAGCAAGTGGCCAAAATTCCTTTTGGCAGAGTGACCACTTACGGCGCCATTGCCGCCGCCATTGGCAAACCTTCAGCGGCGCGTGCAGTGGGATCGGCTAATGCCGGGAATCATCTTCCAATCATAATACCATGCCACCGCGTGGTCGCCTGCAACGGATTGGGGGGGTACGGCGGAGGACTCAAGATGAAGCGGCATCTTTTGAAAATAGAGGGAGTCAATACTTGAAGGCATGTGGCAACAAATCTTCACATCTGCTATGTCCAAAACATAGGTCGACACAAGGAGAGAAGCAATGGATCCGAGATTAAGCAACCTTGCCAGGATTCTGGTGCAATATTCGCTTGAAATAAAACCGGGAGATATTTTCAAAATAGCGGCCGAACCGGTCGCGGCACCGTTGGTAAAGGCAGTGTATGAAGAAGCGCTCAAGTGCGGGGCCAACATATTTACGCAGATTGCATTTATTGACCTTGCCGAAATGTTTCTGAAGAATGGGAGCGACGAACAATTGTCGTTTTATTCCCCTCTAAAAAAATTCGAAGTCGAGAATATTGACGCTCAATTAACCATCTGGGGTTCGACCAATACGAAATTCCTGAGCGGTATCAATCCTGCCCGCCTGCAATTGGTCAGCAAGGCTAACCGCTCCTATTTGGAACGTTTCCTCACCCGTCAGGCCGAAGGGAAATTGAAATGGTGCGGCACACAATTCCCAACCGACGCCCATGCGCAGGATGCTGAGATGTCCTTAAGCGAATATGAAGATTTTGTTTTTAGCGCCGGCCATATTCATGAAAATAATCCGGTTGAGTACTGGCAAAAAGTCGCAAAGGAGCAGGACCGGTTGATCAGGATTTTGAATCGGGCGGAAGTAATCCACTTGAGAGCAGATGGGACAGATCTCCAGGTAGGCGTCAAAAACAGGAAATGGATAAATTGCTGTGGCCAGAAGAATTTTCCCGACGGCGAAATATTCACCTCACCGCTCGAGAATTTCACGACAGGGACAGTCAAGTTCACTTATCCGGCTTTCTATGTTGGCCGTGAAGTAGCCGGAGTCAGATTGACTTTTAAGGACGGCGCCGTCGTTGAAGCAACAGCCGATAAAGATGCGGAATATCTATTGGCCATGATTGGCGCTGATGAGGGTTCGCGAAGACTGGGTGAATTTGCTATCGGCACTAACTATGAGATAAAGAAATTCACAAGAAATACTCTATTTGATGAAAAGATCGGCGGGACCTGCCATATGGCTCTCGGGAATTCATTGCCTGAATCGGGAGGTCTTAACAAGTCGGGAATTCATTGGGATATGGTCTGCGATTTAAAAAAGGGCGGCGAAATATCGGCTGACGGTGTAGTGATATATAGGAATGGGGTTTTTCTGATTTAGTCTCGACCGATATTCTCAAATTGAGAGTTTTGGGGCGGTGTGGGCTCGCCACTTCTGCGTTCGTGGATTTAGCCGCAATATCAAATCCAGGGGAAATTGACTTTGGGCTATTTCTATGGGGATAAGGCCATATAAAACACCGCCGGTCGAATTATTTCCAGAAATTTTTCTTCCGTCCGGGAGTGATTCCTGCATGGCTAAGTTGATTTAGCGCAATACATTCCAAAATTACTGACATCATCATCGAATATTTTAATCTCAAGGGCATCATTTATGCGAAATCTGAAAAAGCAGAAGGGAAATTATAAGATGAATGACAAGCATATGAATACAAAGCTGAAATCAATAAGCGGCATGACCCTGGCGGAGTTGATGGCTGTTGTGGTCGTGATTGGAATTGCAACATCTTTAGCAGGGCCATCTTTTGATCGTGGAGTCCAACGAATCAAATTTCGTGGGGAAACCAAGAATGTGGTCTCGGTACTAAGAACAGCCCGTTCCAATGCGGTCACTGAGAAGTCTCCTTATGGAGTTTATTTCGATGGCAACGCTTTCACTCTTACTATGTTTAAGGACAAAGACAATTTAAGTAATTTTTCGTACGAATCAGGGTCTGACTCGGTCGTTAGGGTTGATTCGTTACCGGATGAATTCACATATTTATATGCGACTTTTCCCAATTCTGCCATTGTTTTTCAGCCAAATGGGACAGCCTCAAATACCGGCGACATTTATCTTATGTCAGAAAGCGGCAGTATTATTAACCTCAGTCAGCTCAATGTTTTAGCGTCGACCGGGCGTTCTAAAATCGAGTATATACATAATTATTGATCTTGTAAGCTCCCTCTTTCTCATCCTCCGGTAAGACCTCCCGCCTCACGGCGGGGGGTTTTTTATTTTATTATTTTTTTCGCTTCCTGTTAAAATATTGAACTCCGCCGCCGATAATCAGAAAGAAAAATATACCTTACTGAGGGTCAATGGATTCCGGTTGTTTATATGGCGATGAATGTTTCGGGACTTAATTTTGGAATATTGCTGTCGATAAGATATTAAGATGAATAAGTAAGCCTAAAATAAAAGAGACGCCTATGTTATTTTCGAGAAAAAGCAAAAGCACAGTCGGCCTGGATGTTGGAGCCAATTCCATAAAACTGGTGAAGCTCGATCGGGGCAAAGGCGGCATATCCCTTGCGGCGTTGGGCATAAGAGAGCTTCCTCCTGAGGCCATTGTGGCTGACGAAGTGAAAGACCGCGAGGCTGTCATTTTTAATATACAGTCCCTCGTCGATCAGGTGGACCCGAAAATTAAGGATGTGGTGGTCTCCATCTCGGGGTATGGCGTGATAACCGATAAATTTACCATTGATAAAAAATCGGGTTCCGAGGCGGAGCAAGCGATATTGTTTGAGGCTGAACAAAGATCCCCTTTTGATGTCGAGGATGTCACCCTTGACCACCATGTTATCAAAGTCGATGAGGAGACCAGAAAAGCCGAGATTCTGCTGGTTGCGGCTCGCAATGAATTTCTAAATTCCTTTGTCGAGTTGATAATTGATGCCGGTCTTCACCCGGTAGTTGTGGACATCGACGCCTTTGCCGCCTTGAATGCCTATGAATATAATTATGAAATCGATCCTACCCGGACGACGGCGCTGGTCAATTTTGGGTATGATGTGACCAATATTCTGTATCTTTATGATGGGTTATATCATTCCACCCGCGATATTTCATCCGGGACACGAGAAATATTTAATGCCATTCAGAAGGAATTCCGGCTTAATGCGGAATTGGCCGCCAAAGCAATCAAAGGGGAGATGAAAGATTCCATCGATCAAGATATGTTAAAGGCGACTATTATTTCTGCCGCCGAGGATGCGATATCCGGTTTGGAACTGGCCTTCTCGTATTTCAAGACGCAGGCCAAAGTGGACAAAATTGATTGGATGGTCCTGTCGGGCGGCGGAGCGCTGGCTCCATATCTTCCGGAATACTTGCAATCCAAGCTTAATATTCCCTTAGAGATACTTAATCCGCTTCGGAATATCGACTTTGACCCGGATATGTTCCAATACTTGTCGCCGGAGAAGATTGCTCCCATGTTAACCGTGCCGATCGGGCTGGCGATGAGGAAGGTCAGGTAATCATGATAAACATAAACCTATTACCGAAGCAGTATCTCAGACGTTCCGGCGGATTTAATCTTGGCAAGAATGGCATATATGCTGTTGCGGCCGTCTGCGGCGTGATTCTTATGCTGGGCGCCGTGACCATGTATCAATTGCACCAAATGGGCGAGCTGAATGGGCAGATGGAGATCGCCCGATCGCGAACCATGCAGTTGGAGAAAGATATTACGATGGTCGATGCCCTGATTGATATCAAAGCCAAAATCACCGATCGCATGGATGCGGTGGAACGCCTTGACCGCCATCGTAGCGCCTGGGTGAGAATTCTTGAGGATTTGGCAAAGAATATTCCCGATTTCGTATGGTTGTCAAGTTTTAGCGAAGTCAAGCCGCCGGCGCCCGTTCAAACCCAGCCGCAGAGGACTAATACCCTTCCCGCTACCGGAAAGGCGGCCCCTCCGCCCAAGCCCGACACAATGGTTCTGGCTCAAAGTTCAACCGAAGCTACTGTTAGACCGGCTGAAATTGAAGGGTTCGCTTTCACGTTGAATGCTCTCGCCGCCTTTATGATTAAAATGATGCGTTCAAACTATTTTGAAGACGTTGACTTGGTAAATACAAAGGAAATCGCCTTCGGGCGACAGAAAGCCTATAATTTCAAGCTGAGTTGCACCGTGCATTATCTTTCCGACGAGGAAGTAGAAAAAATGGCATTACAAGAGACGGATAGCACGGTTGAGACCGACATATCGAATTGAAAAGAGGCGCTATGGATTTCAGAGACCCTAAAGTTCAGAAAATATTTTTCGGCGCGGCCGCCTTCTTTGTCGTGGTTTATCTCTGGTATTTTCGATTGTACTCAAAATATGACATACAACTTTCGAGCATGACCAGAGAATATGAAACCATGATCACTAACCTGAAAAATGTGGAATTGAAGTCTAAGTCATTAGATGCCCTAAAGATTGAATACGAGGATCTTCTGGTAAGGTATCATGAAATTGAACAGCTTCTGCCTGAGGTCAAACAGATCCCGTCTTTTCTGGTACAGCTTCATACCGCATCGGCTCTGACGGGAACCAAAATAGCTAAGATCGAGCCCCAGCCGATTGTGCCGGAAAGATTCTATAATGTGGCCGGATTTCAAATTGAAATGGCCGGGACCTATAATGATTTTGGGAAATTTATCGGTTATATAGCCAACTTCCCTTTCATTGCCAATGTTTCCAGCATTAAGATAATCTCTTCCTCTCCCGCCAATGTCGCTGCCCCCGAGGCGGAGCAACATGAATCGGTAGGGGAACATAAACCGACCATCACCGCCAACTTTATCCTCTCGACTTATTTTGTCAAACCGGAGGAGAGGTTGCAGGAATTGGCGATTTAAGAGGAGGAGAGGAATTATGAATATGAAGTTCGCTCTATTTGCAATAATAATGGTTCTGGCCATGTCAACCGGCCTATGCGGTACCAGCGTCGATGGACTGCACCTGAAAAGCGTCAATGATGAGACAACGCTCAAGATTGATGTCGGCGGGCCATTCCAATTCTCGCATCAGATTGAAGAAGCAAAAGATGGGAAGCCGTATCGCATTATTGTGGATATCTTCCCGGCGGTTCATAATCTGAATCAGAAAATATTCGCCGCCCTGCCGGCCTCGATCATAACCGCTATCAGGACAAGCCAGTATTCGGTGAAACCGGATAAAATAGTCCGTGTAGTCCTTGATCTAAAGAATCCGGCCATCTATCGCATCGAAAAAAGCGGCAATTTTGCCTTCATATATATTCCTGATAGTGAGCATTCCGATTTTGCGGAATGGTCAAGCGCCGGGGCAAAAGGGTCTCTTGAGACTCCGTCAGAGGAATCTCCTGTGGCAGAGGCGTCGCCAGTGGCCATCCCAGCAGTATCTGAAACGCCGATCGTCTCCGCCTCGCAAGAGCCTGTTCAGAACGAGCCTGCTGGCGCAGAAGAGGAATTTGAGATTCAGAACAGTATCAGCGAAGAAAAGTCGGTGGCAATTTCAGAGACTCGGCCCCAGCCTGTTCCTTCGTCTCTTGAAGATGAGCGAAATGTTGTGGAAGAAAAACCTGTACTGAGCGAGGCAATTGGCCAGCCGGCAGAGGCCCTGGCGCCGCCGGCCCGCTATTATAAGCCGAACCAGTCAAGTTTCTTTGAACAGGAGATGGCGGCGAATCAAGCACAGAGGGAGAATGCTGTGGAAACGCAAACTCCGCCGGTTTCACCCGTAGTCTCAGTGCAAGAAAAGCCTTTAACTACGCAAACTCCCGAGCCGCTTGCCAAAACGCAGGATTCTTCCATGGTTGAGATGTCTATCGCGACCGCCAGCCAGCCGCAGTCTTCGCCCGCGCCCCAGCCTAAACCGGCAATGCCGCCACGGCCGCCAGAGGAGAAACAGGTTTTAGACAACTCCTCAGCTACTGTTTCACCGGCAATTGCCATGCAAAGCACGGTAGAGAACCGACCGGCCGATTCGACCAGCAAGTCGGAAAATGTCAACCTCGACAGCAGTGTCGTCGATACTTACCTGTCTCCGGACGACATGCCCGCAATAACATTATCTGCGGATTCAGCGGTTGATTCCTCCGGACAAAGGCCCACTTCGCATTTCCGCCGGGAACCCAATTTCCCAAACAAGCTGAAAGGGACTATTGTTGCCGAGTTCCCGCAGAGAATGGTGATCGAATATGCCCCGGGTGTTTTCCGTGACCCATTTGAGACTCTTATTGATGAAACCAAACAGTCCGACGGACCTCGAGAGGACAAGATTCCTGATGTTGAAACTTCAAGGCTGGTCGGAGTTATAGAGACCGAGGCCGGGGATAATCGGGCCCTGTTGGAGGACTTGGACGGATATGGTTATATCCTGAAGTCCGGTGATAAAGTTAAGAAAGGTTATGTTGAGAAAATAGATATTGATAAAGCGTTTTTCCAGTTATTTGAATACGGCTGGAGTCGGACAATTGCGCTATATCTTGGTCATAATTGAAGATCATGAAAGGCGGGATCTATGAATAAAAGAATGAAAGAAATTTCGTGGTTAATGATAACGTTGGCGTTTGCATGCTGTCTATTTCAAATTGCGGCGGCTCAATCTCCGACCGCGGCTAAGGATCCGTCAGCGCCAATTGAAAATCTGACCTTTCAGGCGGCGGACGTGCGATCTGTCATAAGGTTCCTGGCCGACTATGGTCAGGTTAATGTGGTGGTGGCGCCGAATGTCCAGGGAAGCGTCACAATCTCATTGCGCGATGTAACTTGGGAACAAGCGCTGAAAATCATCGGCCAGACCTACGACCTTTCTGTGGTCTTCGAAAAGGAGGGATATATCAGGGTTCTTCCCTCACCCGACTATCGGAAAGAACAGACGGAGCTTGATAAGCATAATATGGAAAAAGAGACTCTGGCCCGTCTTGATGTCAAGATTTTGCGACTGGCCAATACAGCCGCCGCTGAATTGGTCAGCTCGGTAAAGTCGCTGATGACTGAGCGGGGCAAAGTTGACGCCGATGAGAGAACAAACTCGCTAATCTTGCAGGAAGTGCCCGAAAATATAGAGAAACTGGTTACATTTATCAAAGAGCTGGATAGACCGGCACGCCAGATAAAAATCTCGGCTCAGATTCTCGAAATTTCTTCCAAGGACGCCAATGAGTTGGGCATTGATTGGTCAGCGGCCGGCAAATACGTTCCCTCCAACGGTGGGGATCGTTCTATATCTCAGGAGGCCACCCAGACCGGAAATAAAGTCACTGAAGAATTTATCAAGTACAATATCGTTGCCTTGCAGAGAGGCTGGGATATTAGCGCTACGGTTGCGGCCATAGTGAGCGCAGGCAAAGGCAAGATTATTGCCCATCCGGAAATCACGACCGTTGACAATAAAGAAGCCAGAATCCAGATGGGACAGCGGGTCCCGATTAAACAGTTTGATCAGTCCGGCAATGTAGTAATCCAATTCGAGGAGATTGGCACCATCCTCCGGGTGACACCTCATATAACTGCGGAGAATCAAATTTTGATGCATCTTAAGCCGGAAAGAAGCACTCTCCAGCCTGACCCGTCCGGCATAATAATAAACACCAATAATGCCGAAACGAATGTCGTGGTCAACAATGGCCAGACTGCAGTTATAGGCGGCCTGACCACTCAAGACGAAGTCGAGTCTGAATCGGGAGTGCCTATCCTAAAGGATATTCCTCTGGTCGGGATGGTGTTCAGATATTCCCAAAAGTCAGTAGAAAATAGAGATTTGGTCATTTTTGTGACCCCTACTATCGTGGCGGACGATCTGGCTGAAGGGCATTAAAATAGTCGAATATTTGAAGAAAACCCGCCCGAGTGCGGGTTTTTTATTGGGTAAAGAGTCTCTTCAATTATTCCGATAATATCTATGATAAGCAGTTGTCAATCATATTGGCAATAAATATTGATTAGCATAGAACAGGAGTCAAAATGAAATTCCAAACTCGTTCAATGGCGCCGGGCGTAATCTTATTGGCGCTTGCCCTGCCGGTCCTCATGCTGGCCGGATGCAGTTCATCATCGAATGACTCTAAGGATAATGGCTCGCTCCAGGTTGCCACTCTCGCCGCCAGCCCGACGTCAATCGCGGTTGGAGCCACAACAGTAATTGAGGCGACAATTTCTGACGGCAATAATCCCATTCCCAACAGAGTCGTTACATTCACAGTCACTCCGTCTGCCGCGGGATATTTCTCGCCGGTCATCGATACCAGCGACGCCGGCGGAATAGTCGCAACGGTATATACAGCAACGCAGTCCGGAAACGCCTCCATTACGGCGACGGTTGCAGGAACGGCGTCGAAGTCAGTCGATATTAGCGTTGTCTCGAATCCTCAACACGGGTCAGGAAATGTTGACCTCGTAGTATCGCCGACTTTGCTTCTTGCCGACGGCAGTTCTACCTCACAGGTGACCATAACGGTCAGAGATGCAAACAACCAGCCGGCGCCTGATTCAACCATAGTAAAACTCGTTGCAGGAGAGAAATTTGACGACATTGACGGAAACGGCTTTTACACCAGCGGAGTCGATTCGGTTATCTATGATGCCATTCCTAATGGTCGCTGGGATCCAATCGGTCTCATTCCTTCAACGGTCGTCACCGCCGGAGGCAATGGACAAGCCCTCGTCAATTATACTTCGGGTACGGAGGCGGTCACCGTCTATGTCAAAGCAACCATCAATGGCAATATCACCGGTGATGCGGAGACATCGATTCAGTTAACGCCCGATGCCTCGATTTCCAGTATTTCCTTGATGACTGACAAAATGCATATAGCGGTGAAAACCACCGGCGGCATCGAAAATGCAAAATTATTTGCGACCGGATACGACGCCAATGGTAATCCGGTTCCCGAGGGACTGCAAATGTCATTTATTATAACCGATGGTCCGGGCGGCGGCGAGCATCTCGGAGCCGTCGGATACGGTCCTTACGTTGCTACGACAAATAGCCAGGGCGTTGCCACCTGCCCGATAGCGTCAGGAACGAAATCCGGAACGCTCAGGATTCGGGCCTATTCAGATACTGTGCTTTCCAATGCTACATTGATCATGGTACATGCGGGACCTCCGGCTAATATCTCAGTCGGAGCCGAAGTATGTAATGCTCCATACTGGGGATGGCTCAACAAACGCGTACAGGTTGCCGCTCTTGTTTCCGACATCTATCATAATCCGGTGATGGATTCAACGGTTGTTTATTTCACATGTGACGAAGGAACAATCAAGGCGCATGAGGCCAGAATTCAGAGCGAAGATGGGGTGGCCACAACCTGGTGGATTTCCGGATATGACGACTCGACCGCCGATGGAATTGTGATCCTTTATGCCGAAACCGCCGGCGGCACGGTTAAAGATTCGGGGTATTTTATCAACAGCTGGGTGCCGGATACTCTCTGGTTTGTCGACTTCCCAGGGCATATAAACGCCGACGGCAAGAGCACAAAAGTTTTCTGGGTGCAGGCACGCGATCTCAATGGAAACTATGTCAACGATCAAACAGAGATTGATATTGAAAGCTATTATCTCAATGTCGCCTCGGGCGTGGTGCAGGATGGCTGTAATGCGTCTATTGTCCGGACATTTATGACTTCGGTCATACTTGACTACGACTATTCCCTTTCTGGCGGCGTTGACAATGGGATCGGCGCGATCGATCTCATCAGCGCCAATTATAAAGGATTTGTCAACGCCATTGTCCCATGTACTCTACTGACTGGTCCGGCATATTACAATGGGTGCATACTTGACATCTCCGCCACGGTAAATTATGGAACCACTATTCCTATGTCGGTAACAATCAAGGACCGCTGGGGCAACCCCCTCGGCGACCACACACTGACTGCCAGTGTCACAGGGGGCGGAACCATAAGCAATCCGACCCAGGAATCCAACCTGTATGGCGAAGCGATGGGATTCCTTTATAGCGCGCCCACTGACACCACAATCAAGAGCGTTATCGTGCAGGTCAGCGATACAGATCCCAGAGGAAATATTACTCTGACAAAGACTGTGTCCTTATCAAAATAGTCCTTACTCCTGTTTTGTTTCGAGAGGGTCACCCGAGCCACCGGATGGCCCTTTAATTTTGCCAAATTCGCTTGATGGATTGGCGCTGTTCTCTTATATTGGCAACATGAAACCGATTGATCCGCGGACGTTAGGAATTTCAGGCACGGTTCATCAAACCATATTCAATACCTGCAGGCATGTTCCTCAGAAGATCGCCTTCGCGCGAAATGATGGTTCCGGAGCCAGCCTGAAATACGACGAAATCGAAAAGCTTGCGTCACGAATCGCAGGCGGCCTGAAAAATATTGGTCTGCGGAAAGGCGATAGAGCCGGGATAATTTCTCATAACTGCCCGGAGTGGGGAATTTCTTATCTGGCGGCGCTTGCCGCCGGCGGAACAGTTGTCCCTTTTGATTCATCATGGAAAGAAGGGGAAATCGCGCGCGCTGTAGAAGTCTCAGGAGTAAAGTTCATTATTTGTTCCCACAAGTGGAATGCGGCCATCGAACGAATTATTGAACTCAAAAATCCGGATATTAAAATCATAACTATTGATTCGCCGTCCGTCCTGAATTTCAAAAGCCTTGCAGAATCGGAACCGTTTGTATCGTCAGAAGTATTGCCTGAAGACCCCGCCGTTATTATCTATACTTCAGGCACATCCGGCGACCCCAAAGGCGTGATATTGACGCATCGCAATATCACTTCCGATCTTGAAGGAATTGTTCAGGCTCTGGAATTTTATCCGGACGATACATTTTTGTCGATACTGCCATTACATCACACCTTCGAATCAACATGCGGTTTTTTGACGCCGCTATTATTTGGCCTTAAGATTGTTTACTCACGTTCCCTTAAGTCGCGAGACTTGCTTGAAGACATACGCAACCAGAATATAACCTGTATGATTGGGGTTCCTTTGCTTTTTGAGAAGATTTATAATTCCATCTCCAGGCAAATTGACGATCTACCTCTTCACAAAAAGATTTCTTTTTGGGTACTCTATAGGTTGAGTCAACTTGGTTGGTTTATGGGAATCAAAGCGGGGGGGTTCTTATTTAAATCTATGAGAAAAGCGGCGGGAATGGGATCGCTCAGAATGATGGTGTCCGGCGCCGCGCCGCTTCCCGCGCAAATTGCGAAATGGTTTAACCTGATCGGGTTTGATTTCCTCGAGGGTTATGGTCTCAGCGAGTGTGCGCCGGTCGTCGCTGTAAACAGAGTGCACGATATCAAATTCGGCTCGGTCGGCCCGCCTCTCCCAAATATAAAAATGGAAATAGATAATCCTTCTCCTGAAGGCATTGGCGAGATAAAAGTCAAAGGCCCAAATAATACTTTAGGATACTTGAATAATCCTCAGGCGTCCGCGGAGCTTCTCAAGCATGGCTGGCTGTGCACCGGCGACATGGGAAAAATAGAGAAAGGATGTCTCTATATCACAGGACGAAAGAAAAATGTGATTGTCAGCGCCGCCGGCAAGAATATTTATCCCGAAGAAATCGAAGCGGCGCTTCATTTATCGCCCTTTATTTTGGAATCAGTAGTCCTCGGCAAGAAGAAAGAAAACAAAATGGGCGAAGAGGTGCATGCCATAATCGTTCCGGACATGGAGCAGATGAAAAGGCATTTTGATTGCGATATCGTTTCCCCCGAGCCGGAAATGATTAGGCGGGTAATTGAGCAAGAGGTGAATACTGTTAATAGCAGTCTGGCTGACTACAAAAGGCTGATTCGTTTTGAAATCCGTTTCAATGAATTCGAGAAGACTACCAGCCGGAAAATCCGAAGAACATTATATCGTTAGAAAATTACTGGAAAATACCCATGAAATTTAGGGCAATAGAGCCTCTGGAAAAAAAGATTCGAGTCTTGGATCAACGGCAGTTGCCCCGTAAGATTGTCTATCATGATTATGACGATTATCGGGACATAATAGAATCGATAAAAACTCTTGAGATTCGAGGCGCCCCGGCTATAGGAATTGCGGCGGCATTTGGTCTTGCGCTGGCGGCCATGGCCGATGTGAGGGCGGATGTGGAGCATCTCAAAAGGATTCTGATCGATGTCGCCTCCGAAATAAAATCTGCGCGTCCAACGGCGGTGAATCTCGCTTGGGCGGTCGATCGGACGCTCAGTGCGGCTCATAAATTCAGCGGAAACAATATTGATAAATTTCGTTGCCAATTATGGAATGAAGCAGTGGCGGTCTTATCAGAAGATCAGGATATGTGTGCCGCGATTGGCCGTCACGGCGCCGACCTGATCAAAGACGGAGATATAATCTTGACTCATTGCAACGCCGGAGCGCTGGCCACCGGCGGGATCGGGACGGCGTTGGGAATTATCTATACTGCCCGCGATGATGGGAAGAGATTAAGAGTATATGCCGACGAAACGCGTCCGCTTCTGCAAGGGGCAAGGCTTACCTGCTGGGAGTTGATGCAGGAAGGAATTGAAGTGACTCTTATTTGTGACAGTATGGCCGGATTCTTGATGCAACAGGGGAAAATAGATTGTGTGATTGTTGGGGCCGACCGAATCGCCCAAAATGGCGATTTTGCCAACAAGATTGGCACCTATAGTATCGCCGTGCTCGCAAAAGAGCATGGCATTCCTTTCTATGTCGCCGCGCCGAATTCGACATTTGATAATCATATACCATCCGGCAAGGAAATTCCGATTGAAGAACGTTCTCCCGATGAAGTAGTCAATTGGGGAGGAATTCGCACCGCGCCTGATGGCGTGAAAGTATATTCGCCAGCCTTTGATATTACGCCGGCTGAATTGGTGACCGCATATATTACCGACAAAGCGATTACTCCGGGCGCCAGAGAGAGTGGATAAGAATATAATTTTATATGGCATGGGCATTGTGACCTTGCATTAGCCGATTATTCATGGCTTCCCCGTTTCACTTTGAAACTATGGTCTTAAGAATCCCCAATAGTTTGATCATTTTTTGAACAGCTTTAATGCATGTTCCTGACTTTTCATCTTTTCTATTGACACGCATTATTCATAAAATTAGATTTCAAGAAAAGGGTAACAACCATGAGCCCAAGGCTCATAAAAAAAGGGAGCGACGATGCTTTCTGAGATTTTTCAGTATTGTCTCGCCGCCCTGATGCTCTCGACCACGGCTTTTGTGATTATCTGGATGTTTTTCGTCCTGTATTACTCGAATAAGGTAAAGGGCAAAGGGCGCGGGTAGATCAGGAAGACCTGCGTTTTCATATCATTCTTGGGAACTGGAGCGCAGAAATGCGAACCTGACCCAAACGGCCGCTCGAATTAGGGAAAGAGAGTAATCAGCCTTCCTCCCGTTCATGCGGTTTTGTATTTGCAGAAGCCGTTTATGGCAGGACTGCATAGAGGATTTGAAACCAGTATCTCGATAAGCTCTTTTTTTCAACCGGACAAATTTTACAAATCTGTTGACAAACCGTCTATTGAATAATTATCTATGGGCTTAATTTGGCTGAGCAAGGGTGAGATTCTTGTTTGTCCGCCCGGGAATTTTCAGCCGCAAGACTAAGAGATAAAAAAAGTTATATTAGATATTCTGAGGAAGTGACAATGAAAAGAAAAGGATTGATGCTAACTGCAATTTTGCTTATTGCCCTTTCAATCAATTCCCATGCCCAGGACAAGACCGAAAAGGCGTGGCGAAATTTTGAGGTTACGCTGACGGGCGGGGCCTCTATGCCTTCGGGCTCACTGAAGAATTGGAATGATTCCATGGGGGCAAAAAGCGCTTTCAATTTCGGCGGCAGTGGCGGGTATTTCTTTAATGATCGGGTTTGTCTCGGTGGATATTTTTCTTATGTTCAATTTTCGATGGATAAATACAGCCTCCATTATAAACTATATGATATCGGCGCTTACGCCAAGTATGCCTTTACCGGAGAATCAAAATTCGAGCCGTATTTAAAACTCAAGGCAGGCGCTGATTTCGCCAAATTCGCCACTTGGGCCGGCCCCAATAAGTCACGGCTTCATGAAATATCGTATGGAGCCGGACTGACAATGGCGATTCATGCCGGAGCTCTGTATTACACTTCCGATTATGGCGGAATTTTTCTCGAGGCCGGATATAATTTCGCCAAGCTGAAAGATAAAAAAGTCGAATATGCCGGAGAGAATTATAAATTTAAGGATAATATCAGCTATGTGGATATTAAGGCAGGGCTTACCGTATTTTTCGGACCAGAGCAATAGGAGCTTCCATCAATAAATTTTCTGCCCCTCTACCGATTGGAGGGGCATTTTATTATTGTTACTTGGCTTTTCTGAAGATATTTTCCTCTTTATGAGTCCAACCAAATTGCTCCTTGTCGATGATGAAACCGGCCAAAGGCAAATGCTGGCTGGATATCTGGAGAAAAAAGGCTTTACGATTAAGGATGCTTCTTCCGGTGAGGAAGCGATTCAGATTTATCCCTCTTTCTTCTCGCCTCTTGCCGTCGTCGATATGAAGATGCCCGGGATGAGCGGTCTGGAACTAATAAGTCGTCTAAAAGAAATAAATCCCTTTATTCAGATCATTGTATTGACAGCATTCGGTTCTGTAGAGACGGCTGTGGAGGCGATGAAACAGGGGGCATTTCATTATCAAACCAAGCCCGTGGATTTGGAAGAGCTCTTGATGAATCTTCACAAGGCAAGCGAACAACATCGCCTAATCTTGGAACATAAAATTCTCAATGATACTGTCCGCGAAAGATTCGGGTCGAGCGAAATTATAGGACAGTCGGAAGCTGTCAAGAAAGTGCTTGAACTAATGCATCTTGCCGCTCCCGGCGATTCAACCATTCTTATTCATGGGGCTTCAGGTACGGGAAAAGAGCTGGTTGCCAGGGGGATTCATGCGCTGTCTCCCAGAAAAGACGGCCGGTTTGTGGCGGTAAATTGCGCGGCTATTCCGGAAAATCTTCTGGAATCTGAACTATTCGGATTTGAAAAGGGAGCTTTCACCGGCGCCGAGAAAAGAAAACCGGGAAAATTTGAGCTTGCCGATGGCGGTACAATTTTTCTTGATGAGATTGGCGATATGCCCTTGAGCATGCAGGCCAAACTACTGCGGGTCATTGAGGATAAGAAGGTTGAGCGTTTGGGAGGGGAAGAGAATATTTCCCTCGATCTGCGCCTTATGGCGGCGACCAATAAAGACCTTGTCCAGATGATGAAAGAGGGGAAATTTCGCGATGATCTCTATTATCGCCTTAATGTTATTTCAGTTAATATTCCTCCCCTGTCTGATAGGCATGGCGATATTCTTCTCTTGGCAGACAAATTTTTGAGGGATTTTACTCGAAAATTGGGTAAACCAATTAATGGTTTCACTTCTGAAGCCGGCGCTTCACTCGTTTCCTATAGCTGGCCCGGGAATGTTCGTGAACTGCAGAATGTGATCGAGCGAGCGGTAGTTCTTTCGCGCGGTGATGTTATTACCCTGAAGGAACTTCCGGGATTTGAGGCCGGAGCCTCGCAGGCAGAGTTGCCATCGGAAAAATTGGCCGATCTGGAAAAACAGCAAATTAAAAAAATCCTTGACCTAATGGGATGGAATATTGGCAAATCAGCTGATATTCTTGGAATCCACCGCAACACGCTCCGGACAAAAATCAAAGAGTATAATCTTTCGGAATTTCAATAATCTGGCGTCTTTCTTCAGGGCATGGAACATTTTCTGTGCATCTGAGGTTTTTCTCAGCCCCCCCATTTTGTTAATCATTTGCGGTATAATGAAATAGCGAAATCGGCACGCCACTTGATATTAATCTCGTTGGAAGTTTGCAAGAGAGGAAAAATGAAAAGAATATTACCAATTATTTTAATGTTATTAGGGTTCAGCCTTCTGGGATGCGAAGAGAATACTACTAAATATGTCGAAATCGACCGTGAACCGGCGGCTCCTCAGGGCGTTTATTCTGTCACCGGGGATGAGGCGGTTTATATTTATTGGTTGCCAATCCGTGAGGCGGACTTTTCTCATTATCGAGTTTTTAGAAGCCTTGATGATATAGAATATCATTTCATCGGCGCCAGCCCAAAAGGCACAGAAGAATATATCGACAACAATGTCAGTAATGGAACAACTTATTACTACGCCATTTCTGCTGTTGACCAAGGCGGCAACGAATCCGAGCTCTCGCATGAGACCGTATTTGACACTCCCCGCCCGGAAGGACAGGATCTTCTACTGGCCGATTTCAACGGCTTTCCCGATGACGCCGGGTTCGATTTCTCGACATATTCTGTTGTACCATTTAATAGTGTAAATGCTGATATTTATGTTGAGCTTCTCAACGGCGTGTTCTATATCAATGTCGCCAACGTCGAAACTGACATACAGGACATGGGATACACCTACAATTTTGACGAGATCAGCTATTCCCCGACCAATCCTGACGGATGGTCAAAAGTGGGATGGTCGGAAGCCATCTTGGGCCATACTTATGTGATATGGACAGCCAATGACCATTATGCCAAATTGCGCGTTACCAGTATAGGCTCAACTTTTGTAAGACTTGACTGGGGTTATCAGGTCGCCCAGAGTAACCCGGAATTGGCGCGCCCCCAGCATGGAGACGATTATTTAAGAAGAACTATTATATCCCATATTGTTAAATAGAATAAGACTCTAACAAAGAGGTGAGTAAAATGAAAACCAGAATCAAATTAATCGGCGCGTTGATGGCTACCATGGCGGCTTTTGCCTTATCTGCCTTCGCGGGAATTGTTAGCTATGATAATTCTGTTGATTACGCTCAATATGTCCAGCGTGATCATTATCTCGACGCGGAAATTTGGACCAGTAACGACGAGTACTATGAAGGCGATAAAATAACCATATCTTTTAGAACCAATAAAGATTGCTTTGTCTCCATATACAATATTGATACGCGCGGACAAGTGAATCTTATCTATCCGGCGGAACCGGGCGATGCCCAGCACCACACCATTCCCGGCAAACAGACACATCCAGGGCACCATGGGTACCCGGAACCGGGCCAGGACATAGAACAGCACCGTCCCCGCGCAGTACATCAGCACCGCGAAGTAGAGGTATAGCCGGGTCGGCGACCGCCACCGCCAGGAGAGCAGCATGCCAAACACCCCCAGTG
>CAZCFT010000016.1:0-35451 GCA_964498015.1 uncultured Ignavibacteriaceae bacterium | reverse complement strand
GTTTAACGCTGCCGCCATTGATCCAAAGAGACGGCGCCCCGAAATCAAGCAACCAATCTTATAAATAAATACTGTGGTAAGGGAAGCCACCACAATCTGACAAACCAGTGTGAAAAGCAAAGCCTTGCCCGAAAGAAGAAAAAATATTGCCAAAAAGAGACTGTAGCCAAAACCGACCATGTATAAACTGTTTTCGTCATTCAGGGTAAAATGGGAAAAATCATCGGCCAATCGAATATACCTCAGAGTATCCGGAGGAGAGGATGCAATTTTATCAATTGGTGAATGCGGGAGGAGGATAGTCAAATAGGCAATTCTGATCGACAATGCCAAAAGGAAAATAAGAAGGGCTACTTTATCTGTCGCTCTTAATTTTTTTAGGATTTTCTGCATTTCAAGAATCCTGATGTTTCCTGCTCTGGCTATGATAGGCGTAAAGGGTTGAAACCGCAATCGGAATTTCGAAAGCGCAAAATAATAGTTGACAAAAAGTGACAATGCCCTTTAATTATGATTAGCGATTTGCCGGAGACTATGTTTAAATCTAAAGCGCATCAGATATTCCGGATAAGTCAAATTTTACAGCCTAATACTGTTGACTAACCTCTTTGCCGGTCATCGGGCTGGGTTTCTTAGTAGGTCTATATGTAAAGCATTCTTGGCCAATTGGCAGTTCGGGAAAACAGTTGGGAGAAGTGATGTCCCCGGATTCCGAAAGTTTCTTTCTTGAAGATTATTGCTTCAGATTAAATGCAATATTGGCATTTTTTGAAATGCCTATCTTTAACCCAAATCTTATATGGAGGTAACGCTATGTCAAAAAAGTCAGTCAAAAGACCTGATCCGGCTGTTGCCGGACTTGTGCTTTTGTCTTTCGCGCTGATCTTCATTCTCGCCACAGCGCTTATGGCGGGGCTTGAAGAAAAGCCGAAAGCGACTCAGATTCCGGGGACACCCGGTAATCTAATTTTCGATGCGCCGAAAGCGCCGTGTACTCTGCAGAAACATAATAATTCGCCGTTATCCTATTTTTCACAATATGCAAATGGGGTTGCCACGGTGACATATTTCAACCCGGTCGTTTGCGGAGGTTTGCCAACTTATCCTTTTGAGATTCAGTCGCTTTCGTTTTCGCTATATGACGCGGGCGGTTATCAATGGCCGGTAAACCTGGACATTGTAGTTTACGACATGGCCAATCCGGCCGATAGCTGTGCCGGCCCGGGAATGGAGAAATGCCGCTTTACGATCACCTGTGATCAGGCAACATTCGGTTATCCCGCGACCGGAACCGCAGTATTTCCGACTCCATGTTGTGTGAATGGGCCATCCTATATTGGGGTTCAATATACTGATCCCGGCGCTGGTCCTTTTCCCTCGATCCTATTTGACAATAATCCCAATCCGATAATCTGCGACAATTGGAATTTATGGACTGATGGAATCTGGCACGAGTGGTACAATTTCTGGACCCCGCCTGTCCCCGGATATCCCATGTTTGCCGTGACGGGCGAAACCAACTCCATTGCGTGCCAAATTGATATTTGTCAATATTATAAGCCCGCCTATCCTGATTATGCCCCAGCGGGGATGCCGGATTTTGACCAGAAACAAAATGGTTGGTTTACCGGCATGCCTCCCGGACAGCAGTGGACATATTGCGGGCCGGTCGCTCTGGCCAATTGCCTGTGGTGGTTTGACTCTAAATTCGAGACCTGCACCACACCGCCTCCGACTATCTGCAATAATTATCCTCTGGTGGATCCATATGGGCTCTGGGATGACCACGACCCGGCCAATGCCATTCCCTTTATAGATTCGATGGCTCTATATTGCGGGACCAATGGGACCGGCACCAATGTTTTCAATCTTGCCACCGGCGCCCAGAATTGGATCAATAAGGCCGGCCTGACCAATTGGTATACTATCCGGATTATGCCGCTTGACCCAGTGTTCGGTTTCGAATCTATCCGTCAGGAGGTTCTGAGAAGTCAGGATGTGATTTTGCTTCTTGGTTTCTGGCAAGAGGTTATGCCCGGGTACTGCGAGCGGATTGGCGGCCACTTTGTCACCGTGGCCGGCGTCTGCACCGATCCGATTGATTCAGCGTTATGCATATCGGATCCGTACTATGACCACAATGAAGGCGAACCGCCGGCAGGTTCCGCCCACGGCTCAGCGGTTCATAACGATGCACAATTTGTTTCCGGCCCGCACGGGACGATGAATCACGATCGATATGATGTTGTGCCTACAGTCTGCGCCCCTTCCGGCCCTTATCCGTATCAAATGGAGTTCGCTAATTATCCTATCACTCCACAGGACGCCTTGACTTTCTACGGTTTGAATTTGGTCAATCCCACGCCTCCGGTTACGCCCACGGGAGCTCCAATCCATACGATACTCGAATTTGCGGTTATCATCTGCCCGGTTCCTGATACAGATGGCGATGGCATTCCCGACCCGCAGGATAATTGCCCGAATAATTATAACCCCGGTCAGGAAGACAGCGATCAGGACGGCATCGGCGATGTTTGCGACAACTGCCCGAATATGCCAAATATAGATCAGGCGGATTTTGACAGTGACGGCATAGGCGATGTCTGCGACAACTGTCCTAAAGTCGCCAATCATGACCAGGCCGACGGTGATTATGACGGAGTTGGGAATATCTGCGACAACTGTCCGAATCTCTTTAACCCTGGCCAGGAGGATATGGACCAAGATGGCGTGGGTAATGCCTGCGATCCTGATTATCCATCCTACTATAAACCAGGATATCCGGATTATGCTCCGTTCGGCATGCCTGATATCGACGAAAAGCAGATGCCCTGGTGGAATGGGGCGCAGTGGACACATTGCGGCCCGGTTGCTGTGGCCAATTGCTTATTCTGGTTTGATTCCAAGTATCAGTTCTTGATTAATCCCGTGTCTCCGCCGCCCCCGGCAATCAATGATAATTTCCGCCTGATTGTCGGAACCCCGATGTATGATGACCATGATGCGCAGAATGTTCAGCCATTTGTTAACCAACTTGCGGCCGGCATGGGCACAGGTATAGCCGGCACCGACATCACCAACATGCTGGGCTATATCAGGACCTATTTGATATCGCTCGGTCTTGATGATTCTCTTGAAGCCAAATCGTGGCCGAAACCCACTTGGGAATTCATGCGTGACGAAGTCAAAAGAAGTCAGGATGTGATATTACTGCTCGGTTTCTGGCAGGAAGACCCGGGTAGCCCAATCGGTTGGTCGCGAGTTGGGGGTCATTATGTGACGGTCGCCGGAGTCGATACGGTAGTTGGGGCCATAAATCCTCAGGTCTATATTTCGGATCCGTATTTTGATATGCTTGAGGGAGATCCGCCGGTTCCGCCGCATGCTTCCAATATCCACAATGATTTGGCGTTGATCTCTGGACCGCACAAAACCAATTACCATGACGGGTATCAAGCATTCGCGCCCTCGCCAAGTCCAGGAGGCATAGTTGGATTGCCGGGATACCCGATAATGGCTAATCCCAATTATATTATGCAATTCTATGGTCAGAATTGCCCGCCGGAGTTTGCGAACTATCAGGCTCCATGGATGCAGGGGCCTATTTTCACCGAGATTGAATACGCTTTGACAATCTGTCCCTTCGTTTGCGACTGCGTGCCAGGCGATGCGAATAACAGCGGTACATTCAATGCCCTTGATGTTACCTACTTGATCAACTACCTGTATAAACACGGCAATGCGCCGATTCCTTATGCGCTTTGCTCGGGTGATGCCAACTGCAATTGCGTTATTAACGCTCTTGATATTACCTACTTAATCAATTACCTGTACAAGCATGGATCTGCGCCGTGCGACTGCAACCAATGGGTCACCAATTGCGGTTTGCCTTTGAGGAAATAGACTTTTGAAAATTGTAGCGACAAGGAGGCAATAGCCAAAACAAAAAGCCCCCGCCGTCTGGCGGGGGCTTTATTTATCGCGGTGTCAGTCCCGAAGGAGAGGGATTTTCTGACCTTTTCCTTGTCTATTTATTAAGCCAGCGCCTGCCCGAGGCGTCAAGAGAAGTTAGTCACGTATAAGGACAGATCGGATCCGGTCCACGCTTATAGAGAAAATTTATCAGATAGGTGACATCAAGAATATTCATAACATGATCGCCGTTTTCGTCTCCGGCATCACATGGATATGGCTCTGGACCCCCTCTGTAGAGATAATTTATAAGAAAAGTTATGTCGAGCCCGTTGATTTTTCGATCGGTGTTGGCGTCGCCGCAGGTAAATGAGATATTCTCCAGGACCATTATTTTTTTGGCGTTATATTCGGTTGTCACCAGATCATAGTCTCCGTCCTCATCAAAATCGGCCGATGCCACAAAATATGGCCCAATTCCGGCTATCAGATAATCAGGAGCATCGAAGCCTCCGCTCGCCATATTTTTCAGGATGCTCAGGCTGTTGGAAAGCCAATTGGCAGAGATTATATCAGGCAGGCCGTCACTGTCGATATCAGCCGCGCAGGTCGAGGACGGACCGCCGCCGACCATATATTCAATGCCCTCTGCAAATGTGCCGTCTCCGGCATTTTTTCGGACAGTGATATTATCCGTATCCTGATTGGCGAGCGCCAGATCCAAATTGCTATCCATGTCAATATCCGCCAGCGATATTGATTTCGGACCTTCTCCCGCGGGGTAATCAACGGCCGTCTCAAAAGCGCCGTCGCCGTTATTCTTCAGGATGGAAATATTGTTAGCTATATGATTAGCCGTTGCGAGGTCGAGATCGCCATCGTCATCCAAATCGCCGGCTGAAATGGCATGTGGCTCCGAGCCTACGGCATAGCTATCTGTCAATGTGAAAGTCGAATTGCCATTATTTAGGAAGATGGTCACTCGTGAGGAATCGACGTCTCCAAAATTGGCCACTGCCAGATCAATATCATTGTCGCCGTCGAGATCGGCGGTCGCGATAGCGGAAGCATGATTATAAACCGGATAAGAATCCAAGAGCGTAAACGCTCCGGCGCCATCGTTTAGAAGAATCATAATATTCTCGGAGCCATAATTTGCAACTGCCAGATCAATATCGCCGTCACTGTCAAAATCAGCCGCCGCGATCGCCTCAGGTGTCGAGCCGACCGCATAATCGGCCAGATGGAGGAATGTTCCATCCCCATTGTTCTTGAAAATGGCGATAAGATCAGAAAGTTGACTGACCACGGCGAGGTCGATATATTTATCCATATCAAGATCGACCGCCACCAATGACTGAGGACCACTTCCGACCTCATATTCTACCCCGGGTTCGAAACTTATGATGGTTGCGCCACTTCCAGTTGAATAAAATATCAAAATGCCAGCGGTTAAGAATAGAAATATTCGGTACAAAAGAGTTCCTCCCGAATCCTTTATAGATTGAATGAGCGCATCAATAGAATCATATTATCAATATATGTCATACCTCGGATAATCCAAGGGAATTATACTCCAAGATGTCTCGCCGCCGCGCTGAAGACCTCATCGATTGTAATTTCCCGCATGCATTTCATAAAATCGTCTCCCTTTTGGGGACATCGATTTTTCACACATGAAATACATTCAAGCTCGCTTTTTATGATGACTGTCTTTTTATCCGACAGAGGGGAGGTTTCGATGGGGTTACCAGCGCCGGAGAGTACGACGAGCGGGATATTGACTGCGGCGGCAAGATGAGCCAGTCCGGAATCGTTCCCGATAAACAATCGCGCCAAAGATAATACCGCGGCGGCGGTTGCAATATTGGTTTTTCCACAGAGATTTATTATTTTTTTCGCCCCAATCGCGACTGATTCGCCGGCCGGATATTCATCGGCAGTACCAAGAAGTATGATAGAGCAACTTGTTTCGGAAATAATCCTTCGAGACAGCGCGGCATAATTGTCGCTTCCCCAGCGGCGCGATTCGGCTACCGCCTGTGGGGCAATGACGATGAAAGGGGTATTTGCGCTCATACCGGCGTCAATTAGAATCTGTCGCGCTATCTGAGCATTTTGCTGACTGATACAGAGGCTCGGATTTACAATAGGAAATTTCTTTCCGGCGAGATATTCGAGAAGACGGAAGTATTTTACGGAACGATGGATATTTTGACTCTGGATAGGAGCGAGCGAATGGTTAAGAAATATGCTCCTCCCCTCGCCGGAATATCCATATCGATTCTTCACTCCCGCCAGAAACAGTATCAGCGCTGACGAAAAAGAGGGTGTCAGCAGGATACCTGCGTCAAACTTGTATTTTCTGAGTAATAGCGCTTGAATTGAGATTGCTCGGGAGCCATGAAGGGCCTTGCCTGCCAGGGGCAAATAAGTATAACTTTCAATTCCGTCAAATATGGGTTTTGCCCAGAGTGGGCCAAGCAGATGAATTTCATCATCGTGATTTGATTCTGCGAATGCCTTAATGGCCGGTTGTGACATAAGACAATCGCCGAGATGATTGGGAAGCCGAATGAGCATTTTTATTGATTTAGCCATCAGGACTCAGTCCAATTTCCAGCGGCGGTGGGTCCACATCCATTGCGACGGATATTTTCTTATAAAATTCTCGAAATATGATGTATATCTCTGAGTCATTTCCAGTATGTCTCGTTCGTTGTCTCCAGTGTTGGGAGGATAAATGGGGGGGAATATAGTAAGATGGTACTTTTTATACCCCTCGCGGAGGGAGCATCCGGCGATAATGGGGCATCCCACTTTGGCCGCAAAGGCGGCCGGCCCTTTGGGAGTGGCGGCGGGACGGTCGAAAAATTGCACTATCGCGCCGCCCGATGCGGCATGCTGGTCGGAAATCACGGCTACCATCCGGTTGGCACGAAGCGATTTCATGACATGCCGGCTGGCAACTCCAATCGGAATAATTCCGACCCCAAATGATTTTCGAAACGACATTAATAAATCATCGACCTTTTTATTATGTTGTTCCCCCACCAGAAGATCGACCTGATACCCTTTTGCGGCGAGCCATCCACCAAGAAACTCCCAATTGCCGAAGTGCCCGCTCACAAGCATCGCCCCCTTCCCTTCCGCAAGAACCTGTGCGAAATATTCCTCCCCATCAGCGGCGACCATGCTGAGAATTTCATCTTTTTCCATCACTGGCTGACGGGCGAATTCGACAACCGTCCGGGCAACGTTGACAAAGACCTCTCTGACTATTTTCTCAATTTCTTGCGGATTTTTCTCATCCTTGAAAGCCCGCTTGAGATTTTCCCTGGCGATTCTTCGCCTTGATGTTAGAATGAGATAGGACAGAATTCCAAATGCGACGGCCATCCAGTCAGCCAGACGCCCCGGAATCAATTGTGCCAGCCTTGTTATGGTCAAGAGGGCGAGATATTCAGCGCCATGGCTTATCTTCATCGTCTTCCTCATCGATATTGTCCGAATTGCCATAATCGAAATCTTTGGACTCATATTTATCTTCGTCTTCCCACTTCTTGTAGAATCTTTTCTTTTTCCTGAAGCCAAGGATGAAGCCAATTATAACCAGCATCGCGAGCGCCAGCCAGAAATAGAGGGTATCGGAGAAAAATGTCATAACAGTATATTTTTTTCTGAGGTACTCAAAATATTCTTTTTCAAATCCGTCATACCCGGAGCCGATAGCAGTCATCAAAGCCTGATCGACCGGTCTATTTTTTTTCAACTCATCAAGAAACAAATTAAATGATTCCCGGCCATAACTGTCCAGAAGATATTTCACCGCCAGATAAGATTCGGAGTAGGCAATTTGCGCCCGCCCTTCTGAGAAAGTGTTTAACTCCTCGATTTCTCTAAGCGGAACCATACTGTTGAAGATGACGGCGCGGGTCATATTGATATTTTCTCCCCAGCCCCATTCGGATGAGATAAACATCGCCATTCCCTCATCAAGCCATCGCGGGGGTTGGATGTGATATAACCGGCGCTCCATCGCCAGATGAGTATATTCATGTTGCAGAAGCTCGCTAAGGGATCGTCCCAAAGGAAAACTGGCCGGGGATTTTATGGCGATTAGTTGGCGGTAAGGAAGAGCCGCCGCCGCACCCCAGTCGGGGAAAGCGGCTCCGACCACTTCTCTGAAATCAGCCGGATTTTCCGGAATATATATGGCTGGACGGTAATCAAGGGAATCATTG
This sequence comes from uncultured Ignavibacteriaceae bacterium, assembly GCA_964498015.1. Classification (GTDB taxonomy): domain Bacteria; phylum Zixibacteria; class MSB-5A5; order GN15; family PGXB01; genus CAWEZN01. Next base: position 27,295 of record CAZCFT010000016.1, on the reverse strand, counting down.
AGAATCTTGATCAACCGTTCTCTTGCTCCCGTCAGCGCCGAATCAGCGGCGTTAACAAAGACAGGATTATTGAAATGATATACAAAGTGAGGCCGCTGGATAATGTCGCTGGCGAATAACGAGGAGATAAGCGTCAAGCAGGTCAAAAGGGGGAATATTAGATATTTATTCACGAGGCAAAGATAACTATAAGAAGGAACTTTCTACAACCCCACCAGGTCTTTCAGCTTTCTAATTTCCAGATGATTGAGGAAACGCCAGCGCCCCGGCTTCAAGGAGTCAACCCGCAGGCCCGCAAATTCAACCCGATACAACTCGCGAACAGGATGCCCCACTGCTTTCAGCAGTTGTTTGATCTCTCTTTTGTGCCCTTCGGTAAGCGTGACTTTAAGCTTGGAGTACTTCAGGGAACCAAACAATACCTCCACCTCGCCTCTCCCGACATGTCCGTCTTCAAGGGCTATTCCCTTATTGATCAATTTTGCATGGTCGGCCGTGAAGACCCCGGATACAAGCGCATAATAGATCTTTTTTACCCTGTATTTTGGATGCGCCAATCGATAGGCCAACTCACCGTCATTAGTGAGAAGCAACGCTCCCTCGGTATCATAGTCGAGCCGCCCCACCGGGTAAACATGAACTGGAGCTCTTTGGACATAGAATGCCACCGTTTTCCTCTTGAACGGATCGAACAGTGTGGTCAGCACCATTTTGGGTTTATTAAGAAGGATGTAGCATTTCTCTTTGACCGGGGCAACAGTCGTGCCATCCACTCGGACAATATCTTTTGTCTCATCAATGATAATTCCCGGACGGTTGGCGGTATCATCGTTGACAGTGACTCTCCCCTTTTCTATCAATTGCTCGGCCCCTCGCCGGGAAGTGACCCCGCAAATTGACAGATATTTGTTAATCCGAATCAATCTTGCGGACTCCTTCATGAATTATCATTCATCCGAAAATAATTAATAGAGGACTCATGGCATTACGGTCCATCGAAATTTTGCCGGACGGGCAAAGTCTCCACCTCTTCCGATTCCTCGTCGGAATTGATCAGGTTGGATATTTCTTTTCCGTCATTGTCATTGTCATTGTTATTATCATTTCGCTCCGGGGGCTCTCCCATGTCGTCATTCTTCGCAGAATCGTCATCTGTCTTATCGGCGAGAAGTTTATCGGAATCTGCAGTCGCGGTCTCGAACGGGAGAGTAGGTTGAGAATCGATTTCTCTTGACGAAACCAGCTCTTCAATCTCTTCCATTTTGGGCAAGTCTTCAAGGGCGTTCAGATTAAAAAATTTAAGAAATTCTTCAGTTGTACGGTATAAAAGCGGTCGCCCCATGGTCTGCGCTCGGCCGGCCAGAGTCACGAGCTTCCTCTGAAGGAGAGTATGAATAACGGAGTCAGAAGCCACGCCTCTTATCATCTCGATATCAAGTTTCGTCACCGGCTGGCGATAGGCGATGATAGCCAGAGTGTCCAGAGCCGAACGAGTCAGGCGGGTATTTCTGCGACGGGTGAGAAGTTCATCGACATACCCGGCATAATCTTCAATTACAAAAATCTGGTAACCGCCCGCAATCTTGCGAATTCGGAAGGACATTGCGCCGGATTCGTATTTTTCATTAAGAGAGGTCACGGCCGAATCAATATTCTCAATCGTCGCATTTTCAATCAAGTCGGCGATTTTCCTGGCCGGCAACGGTTCCGGAGACGACATTATCAAAGCTTCAATTATTGGAAGTCGTGTTCCATTGTCGCTCATATTACTCTTTCAGCATCATATAGTGTGGAATTTTTTCATAAATTCAAGAGCCGGTTCATGATCTTTAAACGTATCCCCGCGATATACTCTCAACTCTGAAAAAGGAAGCGATTGCCGCACTGAAATCCTGTGGATTTTCATCAATTCCAGAATGGCAAGAAATGTTGCAATAGCGATGATCTTTCTCGGGAAATCCTCAAATAGCTCCTGAAAGGTCACCGACTCTCTTTCAGCCAGGATTCCAAGAATTCTCAGAATGCGATCCTCAATGCTCGATTCCTCGGGCGAGATAGTATAGAGAGATTCCTGACCGCTTTTCTCCATGACTTGTTTGAATGCCGTCAGAAGGTCAAAAAGGGTCGTAGTGTCGGAGAGGATTACTTTCTCTTTATTCCCGTTTCCCCCAACGGCAGGAGGAACAAAAAGACGTTCCTCCAATATTCTCTTCTCGCGGAGAATCTCTCCGGCTTCTTTAAACTTCTTATATTCCAGAAGCGCTGAAACCAGCTCCTCGCGAGGATCAAGCTCCTCGGGATCGCATTCATCATGGGGAAGGAGCAAGCGGGCCTTTATTCGAATAAGAGTCGCCGCCATCAGGATATATTCTCCCGCCAACTCGAGATTGAGAGTTTTCATCAATTGGATGTACTGCATATATTGTTCGGTCACCCTGGCAATCGGGATATCATAGATATCGATTTCATCCTTTTTAATCAGATATAGAAGAAGGTCGAGTGGACCTTGGAATACTTCCAAATCGACAGAATAATTCTCGTTCAAATTATTCATTATCTGCGATAATCCATTTTCATAGCGGTTCGGACTTTCTCCATTACCGCGGCGGCCCGCTCCCTGGCTCTTATTGCGCCATTATTCAGCACATCCCAGATATAATCTTTATTATTTTCAATAACAACTCTTTTTTCGCGGATAGGCCTCAAGGCGGCAATTAGATTATCCGCCGCCATTTTCTTACAATCGACACACCCCAATTCCCCGGTGCGGCAAGGTCCGGCAATAATATGCTCGGCGTCATTAGTATATATTTTATGAAGGAAATAGACGGGGCATTTTTCGGGATGGCCGGGGTCTCCCCTGCGAATCTTTTTCGGATCTGTAAACATCCGTTTAATCTTGGCTCTGGTTTCCTCGTCAGTCTCGGCGATTTTGATATGATTTTCGTAGGACTTGGACATCTTGCGTCCGTCAATCCCCAAAATCACGGGAACTTTGGTAAAAAGCGCCTGAGGAATTCTGAATGTCTCTCCATAGAGTGTGTTAAATCTCTCTGCCAGATCGGCCGCCAGCCAGATATGTTTTTCCTGATCTTTACCGACCGGCACCTTATCGGCATTATAGATGCAAATGTCGGCCGCCTGTAGAACCGGATATCCCAGGAAACCATAGCTATCAAGCCCTTTTTCTTTCTTCTTCTCGACATAGGTCGGAAGGCGCGTCAGAGTCGGCACGGTGATAATCATAGAAAAAAGAAGATGCAATTCGGCGTGTTCCTTAATATCGGACTGGATGAAAATGGCGCATTTCTCGGGGTTAAGTCCGGCGGCAAGATAGTCAACCGCAAGCTGAAATACCCGCTCTTTCAGAATAGCCGTGTTTTCAAAATCGCCGGTTAAGGCATGCCAGTCAACAATACAGCAGTACATATTATAGCTATCCTGAAGGGTCACCCAGTTTTTGAGAGCGCCCTCAAGATTGCCAATATGCAGTTCGCCGGAAGGCTGCATTCCGGAAAGAATGGTCTCTTTATTCAAGTTCACTCCATGAAAAGATATGGTTTCCAGCGGCTGTCGGTGACGCCAATGAAGCGCTGAATGTAGGTGATATGATTGGGCCGGGTTGGTTTCCGTAGAAGATTCATGCCAGCCTGAGGAGGTGTCTTATCGCTTTTCTTATTGTTGCATTTATCACAGGCACAAGCCAGATTTTCCCAACTGTCCGTTCCACCCAGATTTTTAGGGATTATGTGATCAACAGTCATCGGACCTTTGCTTGAGCCGCAATAACAGCAGACGTAACCGTCCCGAATCAGAACATTTTTGCGAGTTAGAAGAATTCTCTTGCGAGGCGCCTTGATAAACCTATCCAGTCTGACGACAGAGGGTAGGGGGTAGGATTTCAGTATTGACCTAACCTTCACGCCGTCATAGGTTTCAATCAGTTCGGCCTTTCCCAAGAAAAGCAAGACAATCGCCCGCCGGGCTGAGCAGACCGAGAGCGGCTCATAATTTTGATTTAAGACCAGCACATTTTGACTTAGAAGATTCGACATGCCAAAATAACCTCAAAGCGGCAAAAAAAGCCGCTTAATTAGACAAAATTATTCGGAAAGATGGGATTGTCAATAGATATTTGGGATTCAATTGGGCATTTCCGTCAAAAGCCGGATCAGCCCTTGTGACTGACTAATCTGACCGGGTCAAAACCAGGCCACAAAGCGAAGACTCTGTTTTCCTAAGAGATGCGGATTTTGGGTTTGTTTTGTCATTTCTATATTTCGCGCTATTGGTTTGGTAGTGATTTTGTTTGGCGGCGATTAGCGATTCCGTCAATAGCCGGATTTTCCAAAAGTTTTTTTTGGCTTATAAACATATTTATATTTTTCTATATATACAGGGGGAGGTGCAGAAGTTATTAGCCCCTCTCCCCTAACCCCTCTCCCAGAGGGAGCAAGGGGAAAAAGGTGCTGTAAGGGGGGGGCGAGTTTTGATAGGGTAGCAATTCATCGATCCTGCATTGCAGGCCTGACGAAAAGACCCACCCGGCGTCCGCCGCCGGCGGACTCTGGACGGGGTACCCCGATAGGGTGGGTTACCGGTTTACGGGACAGTCAATGGGGACAATGTTCTTAGAATTATCAAGATTTCCGGGTTTTATTGGTTTCTCATCTAAATATTTTAGAGTCCTTTTGACAGTGTGTCCGGTACTTATTAGCGCAGTTGTATTGTTTGTCAGTTCATTTAGTGGGGTATTTGCGTTGAATAAATATGTGACCATCCCTATTTGCTCTTTGCTTATATTAGTTATGGCCTTTTCTGGGTTTAAGGCTTATAGAATCAATGATGCCACATTTGAGCCTCCGTCTTCCCAGCCGTCGCCTGCCGAGGACGATAGCCAGGCCAAGAGGTGACTTCGTGAAATTTGTTAATCATACATTGCGGGACTGATGAAAAAACCATGCGGTGCTTCGCTCTGGATGGGGTACCCGCGTGGCGGGTTACGGGCTTGCGTGGCTATTGCGAGGGCTGTATCTTCTTTTTCCCAATCACTCGAATCGCAATTGCGTTTCCCTTGCGCTGGGTTCCTGTTCCGAAAATTGCTCCTGCAATCTTGGCGCCCGCGCCAGGCTCGTTGATTTGTGGAAGTATAACCCCATTACATCCCAGAGATGCAGCCTTTTTTCGCATGGCATCATACATGCCAGTCTGCGAAGTCCATTCGCCCGAGCCAGTCGCTTCGATCATCGCTACACGCTCATATTCGAGTGTGTCAAGTTCTGATTCGCTAGTATAGATACGTACGGAATCAGCTGGCACAGGGGTGCGCTCCTCGGGTGCGCCGAGATAAATCGCTTGAGTACTAACACAGGCGCTAAGAATTAGGCCAAACCCAAGGAGCACCACAACTCCGAGGAACAGATTATCCTTCAGTGTCATTGATTCCTCCTTTTCGTTCCAATAGGTCGAAACGCCGGTGGTTTCGACAGTATTATTTTATTCTCCAAATTCACTGCTTAAATTCGAATTCCATACACTCCCCAATCATGGGAATAATAGCCTTTATTATAAGGATTTGCAATATAAAATGTCAGGGTGTTCACCCGACTGGGAGATGGGATTCAGAGCCTGGCCTACAAGGCTTTCTGGATACTGGATCAAGTCCAGCAAGACAATTCCTGTGCCACATTGCCAAAGAGAATACATCATGCCATTTATAGAGGTTTTTCAACAAGCCCGTCGGATGGGGTATCAATGTCCGTCAGGAAAGGGTTCCTGACGGCGCATGAAAGCGAGGATTGGGGCAGATGTGGACATCTGCCGCCCACATTTACAGATGGGGACTCGCCGCGGCGAGCCATGCACAACGATGAGCGTCGGGCGGGAGAATTTGGGAAAGAGGTTGGCGGCGGAAGATACAGGCCTGATTGGTATGGTTATGCAAGGGATTCAATCGGTGCAGGGTTTTATCAATAAGGGATGGCTCTGATTTGAAGACCAGGTGAAGTTTACCCAAGTATCTTTCAAGGGAGTCGAGATGCCGCTGAAGGGAATTCTCTTCAAAAATGATAACATAATTTATGCTGTCAAAGGCGGGATTGGTTTCACCGATCACGCCGAGCGAATCCCAGGAACGGAATTCTATGAAATCGGCGCGTTTCAGGCCGGCATATTCATACGGGAAGAGACGCAACCTCTCGGTGGAATCAATCAGGATGGGGCGATTAATGTTTTGTTTGCCAAGATAGACGAATGTCTCCACTAAACTTTTATGGCCATAATTGGTCGTAAAAATCGGAAGAAGGACGGCACAGATAAAAGCCGCCCAGATTGCCGAGGCTTTGAAAAATTTTCGATTCCATGGGGATAATGATTTGTTCATGAAAAATGATCTTAGGCCAATCGTCCCCATAATGACCAGCAAGGGAAAAATCGGGATGATGAATCGTTCTTCCTTATGGGAAATTAGAGTATGCGCCAGAAAAAAAGATAACGCGGCAGAAAACAAAATCAAATGCTCTTTCAAAATATCTTTTTGAAAAAAGCAAAATACAAAATAGAAGGAAAAAGGCGGCACAAAGGCGCCAAGTGTCAGCAGAAAAAAGAACCAGAGCGGCTGTGGAAGCGGGGGCGGCCCAATTGAAAAAAGGAAACTTCGCAGGATGTTCAGGCTGGATTGTCCGAAATGCCCCAGATATATCATATCGAGGGAGCCGCTGAATAATATAATAATCAGGAGACCAGCGCTATAATATAAAGCAGGTCTCAGGTTGCGAGTCAAATACCAAGTGGCGAAAGGAATCGGCAATATCGCCAAAGCCATATTGAATCGTATCATCCAGCTGACACCCGAAAGAATTCCGGCCAAGATTAGATACTGCGCTCTTTGATCGCGGACGCCTTTATAGGCGAGAAAGATTGCGGGCACAAAAAGATCCGCCGATACCTGTTCGATCAAATTTCGGACAGCCAGATAAGGGGCAAGGAAATGGGCGCCGAGAATAAGGCCGCCCAGCAGGGCATAATCCTTATCCCGAGTCGATTCAAAAATATATCTATAACCGAACCAGATTGTCAATAATGAGAGCAGGGCATGAATGGAGCGGATAAGGTACATCATCGAGTCAAGATTGGCGATGCCGGCCAAATTCTGTACTCCCATGATAGAATAAAGGAAAAGAACATAGAGGGGCGAGCGGCCGATATTTGTGGATTGCACCGTATTCCACTGCAGAAGGCCTTGCGCGTTGGTCAATCCTGATTGCACTCCTTGATAGGCGATTTTGACAGTCTCGAAATAATCATCGGAGGCCATGAATCCTCTTGAAAAAAGGACGGCGATAAGGCGAAGAAGGAGCGCGACAATCAGACAAGTCAGGAATGGATATTTGCGGGCTGGATTCATTTGACAGGGAATATGAGGGTATTTTTGGAGTTGTCAATCAAATAGAGAAGATAGAAAAATGGGGAGAGTTTGGATTTCTCTCCCCGCAAGAAATAGAAATTAAGATACGCGGCTCATGGGCAATTCGGCGCCGAGCCATATTTGTACAAGAAGTTTATCATATAGGTGACGTCAAGTGCATTTATAGTTCCAGAATTATTGACATCAGCGGCCTCTAAGGGGTTGGGCGCGGGACCATGCTTATAGAGATAATTAATTAAGAATGTAATGTCCAACGCATTGATGATTCCACTGCTGTTGGCATCGCCGCAGGTCCAATCACAAACATCACCAATGTTATTATTATTCGAGTCGGCCTGATCGGGATTCGGTTTAGCGGGGCAATTGTCGCAAAGGTCGCCGACACCATCGCTATCAACATCAGATTGATTAGGATTACTCGTATTGGGGCAATTATCGCAGAGATCGCCGATGCCATCAGCGTCATTATCTTTCTGATCGGGGTTGTGCATTGTCGGACAGTTGTCGCAGGCATCACCGATCAAGTCGGCATCGGTATCGGTCTGTAAGGGGTTGGCGATTGTGTTGCAATTATCACAGGCGTCACCCAAACCATCGCTATCAATATCGGTTTGGCCGGAATTACTGACATAAGGGCAGTTATCGCACGCATCCCCGTCACCGTCTTGATCGGTGTCCGTCTGATACTTATTGGGGACTGTGGGGCAGTTATCGACGCCGTCGACGATTCCGTCGCCATCGGTATCTGCGGTTTCACATTCGTCCGGGATGCCGTTGCTGTTGTTGTCGTAGGAATAGCCTGAGCCAAGATCGCAGGCGTCGAGAATGCCATTACGGTTGCAGTCCTTCGGGCTGATCGGCATGAAATCAAATCCGGTCGGATGTATCATTCCGCTATTGGCGCCTCTCACGAAGCGCATGTATTGGCGTCCGGAGGGGAAATATTCGAAAATGCGGGGGACATTGTCAGGCCAATTATTTTCGGATACAAAAATATTTCCGTTGGGGCCGATCCGGAGTCCCCATGGTTCAGAAGCGGCATAATCGCCGAAGTCGCCGACATAAGCGCCGGTCGTTCCATTATACTCAATAACCCGGCTGTTTCCATTGCTTGCCACAAGAAGGTTGCCGTCCTGTTTGAAGAGAAGGCCGCGCGGGTTGAGAAGCCCCCCGCTTCCGGCAGAAACAAAAACGTGAACAAAGGCGCCTGAGGTTCCATCGTACTCAATGACGGAATTGTTGGAGCTGGTGAGAAACAGGTTTCCATTCGGGCCGAAGGTTAAACCATAGGGCTCAACCAATCCGCCTGTACCAGAGAGGACGAATGTACCTATTAGAGCTCCGATGGAGCCATTATATTGGATGACACTGTGCGTCCAATTGCTGGCGACAAAGAGATTTCCATTCGGCCCAAAGACAAGCGAGGAGGGGAGGGAGAGCCCGCCGGTTCCCACGGGTACAAAGACTGACATGGATCCGGTCATGGGATCGAATTTTATGATATTGTTGCTTGAAAAGTTGGCGATATAGAGCATTCTGTCCGAGCCGAATATGGCATCGGCGGGATTATTCAGGGTACCTGTGCCATAGTTTGTAATCGGATATCCGCTGGCGCCATGAAACTCGCGAACTAAATTGACCTGATCGGCCACATAGAGAGCGTATTGTTTGTCGAGATCGATCCAGTCGCTGATGCCATTGGCATCGCAATCCTGGCATTCATCGGGGATATTATTGCGATCGTAGTCGGCGACCCAGTTTTGGGAGATTTCATAGAAATCAGGCTGACCATTTGCATTGCAATCCGGGTCGCAGATATCGGGAATATCATTCCCATTCAAATCGGGAGCGAGTCCCAGGCGCGTTTCATAGCGGTCGGGAAGGCTATTCCCATTGCAATCGCTTTCGCAAATGTCGGGAATTCCGTTATAATCGATGTCAGGCAGGCCGCCTGCGATTTCGATGGGATCAAGAATGGCATTGCCGTTGCAGTCCTGGCATTCGTCGGGGATGCCGTCGCCGTTTATATCCTGGCTGAATCCGGAGCTGATATCAAGGTCGTCGGCAATATTATTCCCGTTGCAGTCATAATCAAAACATCCTCCAGAGTTAAAATCACTCTCTATATTCGCCTCGACGCGACGGTGCATAAAGAGATCGATATTGGCCTGATATCCCGCGAAAATATGGCAATAACTCATTATCGTGCCGCGTGAAGGTATCCCATTGCCGCAATCGTCGATGGTAGGCTCATATTGATAGGAATCATGCGTGTGCCATGTACCGCTGTTATGTCCCATTTCATGGGCGAGGACTTCTACATCCCAAGTACCGATATTCGGCGTCCCGAAAGGGTGGGGGAAACTGCCATTGAGAAATGCGGTGATACAGTAGGTAGCGTAGCCGCTACAAGTTCCGCCTACAAAGGCGATGCCGCCATAACTCAAATCGCGACGTCCGCTGCACATGTTGATATAATTATAGGGCGACGGGTCCTGGTTGTAGTACCAGTAGTTGCTGAATCCACTGAGATCATCGGCGCCGAATGGTTCGCCGCCGGCATCCCAGACCCGAAGAAATTTGACCAACAATTTCATGTTGACGTCGCGGGTATAAATATCGCTGACCTCGGCGACCATTGTAAGAATATATGTTTGAACCAGACCAACATTTCCGAACATGTTGTATAAGAAATGGTCGGCATCAATAGCCATGTACGCCAGGCGAGGGCCGCCTTTCAGTCCGATTGGGGCCTTTTCAAGCGGCTTGAAAACGGAGTCCGTGGGAGGTTCCACGCCGCAAATGCTGACGCCGTCCGGCAGATCTATGCTACCAGCCTGATTATGTATGACCGCTTCGCCGTTCCATCCTTTAGCATCCTCTTGCGGAGTCTTGGCTATATAATAGGTTTCGCCGCTGGGTAGCGTAATATATCCATTTACCATCCCATTACCGCCCATGGCGATAAAGGCATGCGAGCCGGGTTTACCAGATATCTCGCCCCGAAAAGCGACAAACTCGGGCGCGTCGACTTCGATATCTCCACCCTGACGGCCAAGCAGGAATTTTGTATCGGGAGCTATTACATCAAATCTTTTCAATTCGAGAGATACTTTCTCTGTTTTGGAGAGTGGGATGGCGATCGTTCTCATTACCGGGCCATTTTTTAGATCCTGAAAACTTGAGCTCCCAATTTCCACACGCAAGATATTGCCGGCTTCATTGACACTTTTTGGAATGAAAAGGTCAATTGATTGGGATGTTGATCCCGGACCGGCGCTGATGGCAAAATTGGGAATGATAAAGATTGAAAGGATCGCCAATAATAGATATGCTCCCGCTCTTATGGTTTGTTGAAAAAGCCCTGTTGGACGTGAAGCATTTGATAATGGAGAAAGCGATCCCAAATTGCCATTCGCGACTTGATCGGGGGACCAGAAAGTGGCTCGTAGGTGCAAGTCAGTTGTTATCTTCTGGGTTCCCGCTTTCGCGGGAATGACGCCTGGGTGTACTGTGGTGAACATGAATGGAATATTCTCCAATAACATACACTTTTTCAAAAGCCCTTCAAGGAAGAATCTATAATCCCCGATGCGCATTAAAACCTCCATCAATAACTTTGATTCTATTTTCGACAATTAATATTTCTTCCTCAACCGCAATTGGGCGCAGGGCCCGATTTATACAGAAAATTAATCAGATGAGTGATATCCAGCAGATTGATTGTGCCGCTGTTATTGACATCGCCGGCATCAATCATCGGAATCGGCGGCGGCCCGCCTTTATATAAAAAATTGATAAGATAACTTATATCAAGAATATTAATGACGCCGTCTTTATTGACATCTCCGCAAAGGAATTCGCAGGCGTCGCCGATACCATCGCCATCAGTATCGAGCTGATCGGGATTGGATACGGTTGGGCAATTGTCTGAGATATCCGGGATACCGTCGTTGTCGTCGTCAAGATCGCAGACATCTCCCATACTGTCGCCATCGGTGTCATATTGATTGGGATTATATACTGATGGGCAATTGTCGCAGGCGTCTCCCACCCCATCAGCATCGCCATCCTCCTGGCCGGGATTGGCGATTGTCGGGCAATTATCCAGATTGCCGCAGATGTCATCGCCATCGATATCATTATTGGGATCGCTGGGGCAATTGTCGCAGGCATCTCCGGTACTATCGTCATCAACATCTGATTGGGTCGGATTGGCTATCAGGGGGCAATTGTCGCAGGCGTTGCCAATGCCGTCATCATCGCTATCTTCTTGCCCCGGGTTGGCAATATTGGGGCAGTTGTCACAATGGTCGTATATGCCATCGCCGTCGTTGTCAGACGGGGTTAATGACGCAAAATGGAGGTTCGTATTTCCTGCGGACAGATATTCCCACCCACTTTTGGAGCCGTCGTCGGCAATATCAGAGCTTCTATATTCATCCCTGACAATTTCACTGCCGGTTGAAACCATGACAGGAGCGCTCCAATGAGCGCCGCCATTACAGGTAAATGATGAGAACAGCGTATCTTTCCGAATGAATGTGGCGACAAACTGGGAATCGCTGATATGGGAGATTTCCGGATAATTTTCCGACTCTGAACTGCCGGCTATGACACTTGCGTTGGTCAGATTATTTATATTTCCGTCCGATGTGTACCAGCAGATAATGTCTGTATCCGCCGGATTTGCATTATTATGCACCGCGCCCAGCAGTACAACTTTGCCATCATAGGCAGATATCGCCGGGGATTGAATATGTATGGTTGAATCGAGATAGCTTTTCCCTATTGCGTCTCCGGGGATATCCCAATCGCCAAAATAATCCTGCCGGACAAACAACTGCCATTGTTGTTTGCTCGGATTGAAGCGATCATAGACGGCATAGGTCTTCCCGGTAATATGGTCGATGTCTGCCGAGGTTGTATTGCAACCATCAAGACTGTCGTACCAATCGACCATGGTATATCCAAGATTATCTATCTGATAGAAAATGGCCGGGGCATCAGTCATATTTGAATTTGTGTAGGTTCTGTCCATAATCAGAGACTGAAATCCCCAATTCCAGATTTCCCGGCTATTGTCGCAGGCAATCTCGGACATTTTCATATCATGCCAACCGAGGACTGTATAATCGGCCCAGCGGCCAGCCCAGGTGGCAATATTGGTCGGGTCGGGGAACTCCAGGAGAATTATCCCACCGCCATTTAAGAAAGATGAGGGAGTGACAAAGGTCGCGAAAAACTTGGTCGATGAGCCCCAAAAATCGACCGATGGGAAAGTCGCATTGTAAATATCCCACGCACAACATGAACTCCAGTTTGTCCCGCCATCGTTGGAATAATTCCACCAAATCAGCCAATCGGAGGAAACGCCATCATGATACTCGGTCCCCCGGAATAATAGTCCGGTAGAGGCTTTCCCCAAAGCGGGGTGCAGAAATTCAGTCGCGGTAGATGAGGCTCTATTCCTGAGCTCATGTGATTTTGTTTTTCCCCCGACCGGATCAAGAGGAAAAGTCATTTCTTGGGCCGGCATTCCGGCTCTGTGCCGGGCGGCCAGAACAGATATTGAAATGGTTTTCTCATTCAGATATTTATTTGGCGAGATGATTTTCCCATCACCGGTCTGAGCGATGGAGAAAGAGAATTCGGCGGAAATGACGAAAAACATTGCAATAGCTGATATTCTTTTTAATACCTCCATGGCACAATTTCCTCCTTTAAGAGACGGTTACCAGTCTGTCGGGTTTCTCGTCCCCGATAAATTGGAGTCTCGGAACGCCGACCTACGGCCTGCGGCCAGTACTTATCCAAGAGATTCTTCTGTCATTCATGATCCCGATATGCACCCTGAGCCTTTTCCCCAAGTTCTTAAGGACAAATAGGCGCGGGGCCATGTTTATACAAATAGTTTATCAAAAAAGTAATATCCAGAATGTTTACGTCCCCGATTCCATTGGCATTTCCGGATTTGACAGGGTTGGGGGCGTCTGCATGTTTATAGAGATAGTTTATGAGATAAGTAATATCGAGGGCGTTTACGACGTTGTTGCCGTCGGCATCACCGCAAACATAGGCAACCGATATTGATCCTGATTCCAGAATAGGCGAGTAATCCAGTAGCGAAGTAAAGAATATGGGAGAGTAGGTCATATAGGGATCAAAAGTAACGGCATTTGAACTATCCAGAGGGGATGAACTCGGAATGGTAAAATAGACTTTCAAAATAGGCCCATATCCCGGATCCAGATCCGGCATTCCAATTCCCGTATTATAGACAAAGACAGCGGCGCGGTAATTTGCAGGATCAAAATGTGCAACTATTGAAGTGTCAAAATAGTCAGTTCTACAGCCGACAGTGGAAATGGAATCAAATATCAGATTCAATGGGCCGCCATAATGCAATGGAATCTGAAATTTTCGGAGAGGGAGAGTGTTGCGACCGTAGATTGCTATGGCGAAGGAGGAATCCGGCTTCCCTTTACTGTCCAGACCGATAAGGGAGTCATTCAAGACGGTGATATAATTGGCCGCGTAATATTCCCCTGTATCGGATCCGGAAATAATAGACAATCGGACGCTAAATAGCCCAGCGCTGTCGTAGAGATGTTGCGGGGATTGAACAAACTCTGAGTCGCCATCGCCAAAATCCCAGATCCACTGATCCACGAGCAAAGAACTGCTTCCCGTGAATTGCACATCGAGCTGACCAAATCCCCAGGTTGTATCCGCGGTAAATTGAACGCCGCGATCGGGCGCGATATTAGTAAGCATGTATTCAACCAGTGAACTGCACCCTGACCAGTTACAATACAGATTATCTATCGTATACCAGGCGGTATGACCATCGTTCCAGCCATAATTCATATGCACCTGAAATAATGGTTCCGTATATCTCCAGCCGTCCGCGACAATAGAATGTGAGCTGATCCTGTATTGGATTGGGCGGCCAGCTGTGACTTCGGCCCAAATCAAGTCAGACCAGGTTACAAGAGAATAGCTCGTCCGGTCATGACGTTGAATATTATTATAGTAGCGAAAGAACGTTGGAAAGACCCATTGAGCATCGGAAGTGTAGGCTCCCGAGCCACAACGACCATAAGACATCGTGAATGCTACTCCAACCTCATAGCAGAGCTCTGAAAGCGCATTTTGCTGGGCAGTATTGCAACCAGGGCTACAGATATTGGGCATATTGTCCCAGTCGTAGGGGGTGGCAAAGTCGGCGGTGAGGTTGCCGCCCGGGGAGCCTCCTCCGCATGAATTGTCTCCCGGCCAATAATAGGACTTTGTGCCGGTTCCTTCCAGAGGCCATTTATGAAACGCCATAATCTGCGATGCGGCCGTGGCGACACAACCCACAACTGTCCGGCCGCCATCACCCATCGGGCATTTATTGTTGTATGGGGCGCCTTGATGCCATGATGTAGTCAAGAGCGGGCCGACTTGGTCAAGCAATTTGGACTTGTTTGTTTTCAGATCTAAATCAAAGGCTTCCGGAGCCATCAAGAACCTGTCCCAGTCCGCTCTCTGCTCCGGTCCATAAAGCACATCACCTTTGGCTGGTTGCGCAACCTCCATGCTTCCATATGCGTTGACATAAAGCCTTATCCGATCCTGCAGAACCTCTTTCAACATTGCAGAAAAGCCATCGGGGTCGTTGAAATCGAGACGATAATCTTCAGAATAGGCTTTGATTGGGGCGAGTTCTTTCAGGTTCGGGACCACGATATAGCCATTTGGTTCTACGGCAAAGCGCCGCCCCAGCAGGGTGTCATTTACTATAATGTCTTGAATATCTCCAATCATTGGTGTCTGGGAGGCGCTCCATTCCCCTCGTTGAAATATCATATAAGATAACCAGTTACGGGAAACGCGAGACATTTCTTCCTGTGTCGCGGTCTCAGCCAACGCCGGCGAAAAGGCGAGGGCTGTTAGGGCAAAACTTAAATAAATTATTTTGGAGTTGATCATTAAAGATTTTTGCATCGTAACCTCATACACAAAAAGGACCAGGTCATATAAGTAGACCGGCTGCAGTATTCTGCAATCAAGATAACGACATTTAAATTCTTGTCAAGAAGTAAGTTGCGGGGAATTGGGAAATGGAATTATGCAACTTGCTAAATTTTTAGCAGAGCATTTTGAATGTCAAGGAAGCTTCAGGAGACTGCATCGTGATTTATATTTTGGGCAGATACAGCTTTTTCTATTTCCTGGACCGTGACAAGTTATTGCCAATTATGGGTTCTTCTTTTTGAGGTTTAATATTGTCTCGAGAGCTACAATATAACCTCTCCAACCCAGACCGCTAATCACTCCGACACATGCCGGGGCGATAACCAACTGACGGCGAAATTGGTCGCGAGCGAAGACATTGCTCAAATGGACTTCAACAACCGGCAGAGCTGATGCTATTACGGCATCATATATGGCAAGGCTATAATGGGAGTAGGCGCCGGGGTTGATAACCACGCCATCCGCTTTGCCCCTCGCCTTGTGAAGCGCATCAATAATCTGACCTTCGGAATTTGACTGGATAATTTCAATATTGAAATCCATTTGCGTTGCGAATTGGCTCAGGCGTGAGTTTATTTGCTCAAGGGTATCTGAGCCATAGACGTCCGGCTCTCTGGCGCCCAGGAGATTCAGATTGGGGCCATGGATTACAAGAATATTTTGTTTCATATCATTTTCAAAGCCTCAATGAAAAGTTGTTTATTGACTGTTCTTACGACCGGTTTTCCTATTTCTTTTAGGAGTATGAAGCGCACGCGGCCGTTCTCTACTTTCTTGTCATGTGTCATAATTTTCCATAGCCTGTTAGGATTGGGAATTTTAATCCGCTGCTGACGGAATGCACTATTGATTATGGCGCTGGCTTCAAGAACACGGGAGCAGGGCAATTTTTCCATTACTTGAGAAAGCCGCAGGGCAACCAGCATCCCTCGGCCGACCGCTTCGCCGTGCGTGATCTGTTTATAGCCGCCGGCCGACTCGAGAGCATGGCCGAGAGTATGGCCGAAATTCAATATGGCTCGGATATTTAGATCAAACGGATCGGCAGTGACAATCTTGGCCTTTTCTTTGATACATCTTCGGATCAATTGTTCTAATAGGCGAGTGTCCCGGCGCATTATTGCAGTGAAATTGTCTTTCATGAATTTGTAAAGAGGACGACTTTGTACCAATGCAATCTTGATAGCTTCAAAGAAACCGTTTAGGAAGTCCCTCTCGGCGAGGGTAGAAAGCAAATTCGGGTCAATCATAATCAAAGACGGCGAATAGAAGGAACCGATCAGATTTTTAGTCATTTCGCTATCGATCGCCACTTTGCCTCCAATGCTGGAATCTATCTGCCCTACCAGAGTTGTTGGTATCTGGATCAATTCAATTCCGCGCATATATGTCGCGGCGGCAAAACCGGCCATATCGCCGGTCACTCCGCCGCCGAAAGTAACCAGGATTGAGCGGCGATCGGCGCCTTTCTTGAGCAATTGCGAGATTATGCGGTTGTATGTCGCAAGACTTTTTGATCGTTCACCGGCAGGGAAGGAAATTAAGTCATATTCAAGCTGGGATTTGGTCAAGCACTTTCGCAAGGTCTCAAAATGCAATCTCTTGACATTCGTATCGGTAATAATAAAGAGCTTTCGAGCGCCAGATTTCTTTCTTATAATTTCACCGGCTCGCTCCAAAAGGCCGCGATTGATTATAATCCGGCAATGATCTTTTCGGAAAGTTGTTATTCCAATTATCATAAATCAGAAGCGTTATTCTCTATGATCTGCCTGTACTGGTTAATGATAATCGATGCGGCTTCGTGGGGCGTGCAGAAAGAAGTATCAATATGTCGAGGGATTTGCCGATATATCGCTTCTCTCTGTTTCAATATTTCCAGTATCCGTTCGCGCAGTATGCCGCCTTCAAGCAAGGGGCGGGCTGTGTCAAGTTTCAGCCTGTTCTCCAAAGCATCTATCTGTGCATCAAGGCAGAATAGTACTCCCAGGCGCTCCAGTCGCATGAGATTTTTCTCCAAGAGCACGGCTCCCCCGCCGGAGGCAATGACCAATCCGCCGTTGGCAGGAAGATTTTCGATCACAATGGTTTCCATTTCTCTGAAATATGATTCGCCTCTCTGTTTTATAATAGAAGCGATAGGGAGACCGGATGATTTTTCGATGATCTGGTCGGTGTCGATGAATGATGCCTGCAATCGCGTAGCTACTTCTTTCCCGACAGTCGTTTTGCCCGTTCCCATGAAACCGGTGATTATTATGTTTTTCGTAATGGACATCTCGATGCTTGTGTACTTGATTCAAATCAGGTTATGCCCGCCTTTGGGGCAAATCGTTGGATCGCCCAACACGACGATTAGTATTATTCATAAAAGCTTCATAATTATTTCTCATCTCTTTCACCGAATCGCCCCCAAACTTTTCAACTAAGCGTTCCGCAATAACCCATGACACGAGGGCTTCGCCTATAACGCTTGCGGCCGGCACGATACAAACATCCGAGCGGACGTATGGCGCTTTGGTTTCTTGCATGGTTTCCAGATTGACAGATGATAGAGGATTTCTCAAGCTTGAAATCGGTTTGGCGTACCCTCGGACAATAATAGTATCTCCATTGGAGACACCCCCTTCAATTCCTCCCGCCCGATTGGTCCGGCGGATGATGGCGTCATTTTTCTCATATAGGCGGTCATGCACCCTGCTTCCCGGGAGCGAACAGGCCTTAAACCCCTCCCCGATTTCAACCGCCTTTACGCTGGGAATGCTCATGATGACCTGAGCCAATTTCCCATCCAGTCTCCTGTCCCAGTGGACGAAGCTTCCCAGACCGATGGGAACATTGCACGCAACAACTTCAAATATGCCGCCGAGGGTATCGCCTTGCGATTTGGCTTTATCAATTTCGGCGCACATGGCTTTGCTTCCTTTGGGATCGGCGCAATAGACGGGTGAACTGCAAACCTGATTCCTGAATCGATCCATATTCAGATTTGAAACCGAAGCGGCTTTGCGTCCGATCTTGATAACATGGCCGGTGACTATTATGCCGAATTCGGCCAGCAGTATTTCTGTCACTGCGCCCACAGCCGTACGGATGGCCGTCTCCCGCGCGCTCGATCTCTCAATGACATTTTGAATATCCTCAAAACCATATTTGAGGGCTCCGGCTAAGTCCGCATGACCCGGACGGGGGATTTTTCTGGCGGACGGGTTTTTGTCTTTTCTATTTAGCCAGTCTTTGTTCTCAAGGTAGAGCGACAGAGGGCTTCCGATGGTCGCCCCATGACGGAGGCCGCCTGTAATTATGACACGATCCTTTTCGATCTTTTTCATCCGGTTGCCGCGCCCGTAGCAATTTTGCCTTCGGGCCAGCATGGTATTGATGTCGCTATCTTTTATGACTAAACCAGCCGGTAGGCCTTCAATTATGGCGGTTAATGCCATTCCGTGCGATTCACCGGCGGTGAGAAAACGAAGCATGATTCAACTCCTTACCGCTCGATTGACAAGATAATCATAAATTTCGCCCGCATCAACTCTATGGCCGGTCCAAATGCAAAAGCTTTCCGCGGCTTGAGCCGCCAGCATATAGGCGCCGTCATAACAATTTAAGAATAAATGTTGTACTCTTGAGCAGACCGCGCGCTCTCCATAGTTCAAATCGAGCAGAGTACAATTATTAAGGACGGCATGATTGGAAATGGACTGTAGGACATGCTCGATGGCGCCATTATCTGCCGAGGTTGCATTAATAATAAGGCGCGGCGCTTGCGGCGCAGATATATTGTTGATATCATCGATCGAACAGAATCGAAAATGGGTGTTTTTTTTTCTTCGGCGGGCGAGCGGAATAATCTTCTCTGCATTGTTTAATGTGCGATTGATGATCAGAATTTCCTGAGGCTGATGTTCGATTATTGCCTGAAGACAAGCTCGCGCGGCCCCACCGGCGCCAAGAATAATTGCGTATTCGCCGGCAAGTTTTAGCTTGAGAAAAGTCCGTAGAGTGGCGCTGAGTCCAATCTGATCGGTATTAAATCCCCGCAGGATGCCATTATCATTCAAAATAGTGTTTACGGCGCCGATCTGCTTAGAAGTAATATCTAATTCATCAAGCAAGAGAAGCGCCGCTTGCTTATGCGGGAAAGTGACATTGACGCCTTTTATATTATTGCGTCGTATAGTTCTGATGATATCAGGGAGGGCATTTTTGCCAGCCTCAATACTGATATAGTCGCTCTCGATATTGAATTTGCGGAATAGATATTCAAAAATAGAAGGCGACAGAGAATGTCCCAGCGACGCCCCAATTATTCCGTAAGTACTATGCATTTGAGATTGCTCCGTCGGTATCTCCAATCAGTGACTGGAGTTTTTCGAAGAAGTTCGGAAAAGAAATGGCGATGCACTCGGGGTCTTCGATAATTGTTTCATTTCGCGCAATCAGTCCGGCTATGGCGAATGTCATAGCCAGACGATGATCGAGATTCGAATTGACTCTTGAGCCGGAAAGAGGCGTGGGGCCCTTTACTATCAAGCCGTCTTTAGTTTCGGTCAGATCAGCGCCCAGCCGATTGAGGCCGTTGGCGGCGCTTTTCAAGCGATCACTTTCCTTAAATCGCAATTCCCCGGCGCCTTCAATGCTGGTTGTCCCTGACGCCTGAGTTGCGCACAGGGAGAGAATCGGTACCTCGTCTATCAGGGACGGGATCATCCTGGGCGCAATATTGATTCCGTGAAGTTCCGAAGAGCAAGCCCTAATATCGCCGTAGAGCTCGCCGCATCGCAGGCCTTTTTCGGTGGTCGTTATATCAGCGCCCATTTCCTGGAGAATATCAATCGCTCCCATTCTGGTAGGATTTAGTCCAACATCTATAACATGCAGACGGGAATTGCGAGACAAAATAGCGGCGACAATAAAATAAATTGCTGAAGAGATATCGCCGGGGATGTGAATATCTTTTGCGGCGAGTTCTCCCCGTGCAATGGTAATTGCGCCGGAACCATTCTCAATCTTGGCGCCGAGGTAGGCCATTAATCTTTCAGTATGGTCGCGTGAACCAGCATTTTCAATGACTGTTGTTTTTCCATCGGTATAAAGGCCGGCCATGAGAATAGCTGATTTTACCTGTGCGCTGGGAACCGGCAGAGTGTATTCAATAGGCTTAAGAGTTTTGCCTATGATTGTAAGGGGAGGTTTGGTATCGCCACATCGACCGAAAATTGACGCGCCCATCAGCCGGAGAGGATCAATAATCCGTTTCATGGGGCGACTGCGCAAGGAGGTATCGCCGGTAATTACCGAATAAAACGATTGGCCCGCCAGAAGTCCGGATAGGAGCCTGATAGTTGTACCAGAATTTCCGGCATCAAGCAGATGAGTTGGTTCTTCAAAACCAAATAAGCCTTTTCCCTTAATCATTAGAGTATCATGGGAACGGTTTTTAATTTGGACGCCGAGGGCTCGCAGACAGTTTAGAGTGGATTGGCAGTCTTCGGCAATCGAGAGGTTGGCGATCGAAACCTCGCCATTGCAGATCGAGCCAAACATGAGAGCTCTGTGAGAAATGGATTTGTCGCCCGGGACTGAAACATCTCCCGCTATCTTGAATATCGGCTTAATTATTTTTTCCATTTATTATTTTGAGGCGGCTTTATGGGTTTTTGAGATTAAGCGTCCAAGGGAATTTTTGTCCCCCCGGGAAATAATTTCCTTCTGTGCAGACAGTTCCCTAATAAATTTGTCCAATGCTTCTATTATATAATCCTTATTCGTCAAGAGCAGGTCCATAGTTAACTTCGGCGACGAGGCCGCAACACGAGTGGCGCTACGGAAACTTCCGGCAGTGAGTTTCCATATTACCGGCTCATGCCTTGCCGTTGTGATAGCCAAATTCATCAGACTTAGCGAAATCAGGTATGGGAGGCCGCTTGTTATGGCCATCAAACGGTCATGATCTTCGGGGCTTATCATTAATGGCTTGGCCCCCAGAGCCGCAACTAAATATTTAATCTGCCTGACCCAATTTTTGTCTGTTCCCGGAGCGGGGACAAGCGCAAAGATCGCCCCGAGAAATATCTCAGGATTTGCCGAGGCAAAACCATGTCCTTCAGTCCCTGCGAGGGGATGTCCTCCAATAAAATCTATTCTTTTGTGGCAACGGTTGACTGCCTTTAATATCTCAGTTTTTGTACTTCCGACATCGAGAATTGCAGAACCATCCGGGATATACTGCGCAATCTCGGGCAGTAATTTTATTATTTCCCATGTCGGGAGAGCAAGGATGACCAGATCGGCCTGTGCCAGGCCCTGTGCGAGGGTCGGGGCAATACTATGCGCTCCCTTTTTCCTCATGGCCAAATGAGACTCGGTCTTGTCCAAATCATATCCGGCGACATGAGCGACCAGCTTTCTTGTAACCAAATTCAGCCCAATAGAGCCGCCAATCTGTCCCAAACCGACGATTAGGACATTCATGTCTTTCAATTGTTTCAAATTCGTCGGCCCACTGCCGATATGATTTTTCTCAGATCAATCATCAGATTCTCGAATTCATCAAGATGCAGGCTTTGCACACCGTCGGAGAGAGCTTCTTCAGGGTGTGGATGAATTTCGATAATAAGCCCATCGGCTCCGGCGGCGATTCCCGCCATGGAGGTCGGCGCCACCAGATATCTTTGCCCGGTGGCATGGCTGGGGTCAACAATGATCGGCAGATGGCTCAGCCGCTTTATTACCGGCACGGCCGAAATATCCAGTGTATTGCGCGTGAATTTCTCGAAACTTCGGATACCGCGTTCACAGAGTATCACGTTGGGGTTTCCATTCGATAGAATATATTCTGCAGACATCAGGAGTTCCTCGATAGTGGACATCAGGCCTCTTTTAAGAAGTACCGGCTTGGTTATGCGGCCAACCGCTTCGAGAAGGGTGAAATTTTGCATATTGCGGGCTCCGATCTGCAGGATGTCGGCATAGGAGGCGACCAAATCAACATCCTGAGGCGACATTACTTCGGTAACAATCGCCAGACCGGTCTTTTCTCCGGCCTCCTTTAATAGTTCCAGTCCCTTCTCGCCCAATCCCTGAAAACTGTATGGCGAAGAGCGAGGCTTAAATGCCCCGCCTCGCAAAATTTTGCCTCCGGCTCTTGCCACCGTTTCGGCTGACTGCATCATCTGGTCGAGGTTTTCCACGGCGCACGGTCCGGCCATGATGACTACCTCCTCGCCGCCGATTTTCACGGAGCCGCCATTGATGCTGACTATTGTCGATTCCCGTTTGAATTCCCGACTGGCAAGTTTAAAGGGGGCTAAAATTGGCACCACGCTCTCCACGCCGGACATTACCAAAAAGAGATCCGGGTCAACTTTCTTTCCATTGCCGACTACGCCGACAATCGTCTTCTTCTCGCCGTGCGAGAGATGTGGAGAAAAGCCCAGCTCCTGCACTCTCTTTATGATTGCCCCGATTTCTTTGACCGAGGCCTCAGGTCTCATTATTACTATCATCATTCATACCTCCAAACAGGTCGGGACGGAACCGCCGAGTTTCTCCGATATATTGATGTTTCATCTGCCTTTGTTCTTTGTCCGTATTTACATTGACCAGGACTCTGATGACACTTTTCATGCTCTCGGCGACGTCGATTTCGCAGGCGCATATAAGAGGCACCATGGTCCAACCGATTTTCCTCGCGGCATAAGCGGGAAACTCGGCATTGAGGTCGGGTGTTGCCGTAAACATGACGGCAGATATATCGGAAGGATCTATCTCATTTTCATCTATTATCTTTTGTAATAGCTCGGTGGTTGCGTCAAGGATGCATTCTTTAGCGTTCTCCTTTACTTTTATGGCGCCTCTAATGCCGCGTACTTTAGACATTATTAAGTTCCTTTCGAATCTGTCGCATGAAGCGGCCGACGTTGGCGACTATTTGTCCGGATGTTTTCGATTGCCGAATTATTTCTATTATGGCGCTGCCGACTATTATGCCGTCGGCTCGCCTGGATATTATCGATGCCTGTCGTGCATTCGATATTCCGAAACCAACACAGACCGGGAGGCGGCTTTCATGTTTTACCTTGGCAATCCAATTGCTCAAATTGGCCGGCAGGGTTTGTCGCACTCCGGTTACTCCGGCCACAGCGACGAGATACACAAATCCATGAGTTCTGTTGAGAATAAGTTTTCTTCTGGCGCTATTTGAGGTCGGCGCTAATAGATAAATAAGGTCGATATTTCCGTGACTGCACAGGGGCTCAATATTGTTCCCTTCATCAGGGGTCAGATCGGGAATTATTAATCCCCGCACTCCACAAGCCGCGGCGTCTTTTATGAATGGCAATAGTCCGTAGGAGAGAATCGGGTTGAGATAACTCATTATGACAACGGGAACATTACGGCCGTTCTGAAGCGTTGATAGGTAATCGAAAGTTTTTCCGATCGTCACTCCATTTTCCAGCGCCTTTTGTGACGAGAACTGAATAGACTTTCCATCAGCCATCGGATCGGAGAATGGGATGCCGACTTCGATTATGTCCGCGCCGGATTTGAGAAATTCCTTCATAAGGCGCAAAAAAAGATTCCTATCGGGATAGCCTGATGTAAGAAACGGTATGAGGGCCTTCGATTTATTTTTAGCGCAATCGTTGATAGCTTCAGTTAATGATTTCATTGGCCGGAATCCTTTCGCGCAATTCGCTTCGGCGCGGATTTATCGGGATGGTCTATGATCTGTCTAACGGCATTATTGGCAAGGTCTTTGTCGCCACGACCGGATAAATTGACCACTAGCACAGCCTCTGGTTTCATTCGGCGGGCGATCTTTTTGGCATAGGCTAACGCGAATGATGACTCCAGAGCCGGAATAATCCCTTCTGTGGCAGTCAGCTCGATGAATGCTTTGATTGCCTCGCGGTCCGGGATTGAAACATACTGGACGCGGTTGCTATCTTTCAAATGACTGTGTTCGGGTCCTACGCCCGGGTAATCGAGTCCGGCGGCAATCGAATGAGTGGCTGATATCTGTCCGAAATTGTCTTGCAGTAGATAGCTAAAACTTCCGTGCAAAACACCCGGGCGGCCTTTTCCCAGAGTGGCGGCATGGCGGCGAGTTTTCAAGCCGTCCCCGGCCGATTCTACTCCGACAAGCCGAACTCTGCGATCCGGAACAAATGCATGAAACATCCCCATCGAATTACTCCCGCCCCCCACGCAGGCAATTATCGCTTCAGGCACGCCAATATTTTCACTCTTGAGTTGCGCTCGTGTCTCTTTTCCTATCACCGACTGAAAATCGCGAACCATCATCGGATAAGGGTGGGGCCCGACGGTCGAACCGATGATGTAATGTGTCGTCTTAATATTGCTGACCCAGTCTCGAATGGCTTCGTTAGTGGCATCTTTAAGTGTGCGGCTTCCTGATTCCACAGGTACAACTTCAGCGCCCAGCAGGCGCATCCGATCGACATTCGGCTTCTGTCGTTCCATATCTTCGCTACCCATATAGACAGCGCATTCTTGACCAAAAAGGCAGGCAACAGTAGCGACAGCCACACCATGCTGTCCGGCGCCGGTCTCGGCGATAATTCTCTTCTTGCCCATCTTCTGCGCAAGCAGTCCCTGCCCGAGGCAGTTGTTAATTTTATGAGCTCCAGTATGGAGAAGGTCCTCTCTTTTGAGATAAACTTGGGCGCCTCCCCATTTAGCAGTCAGACGCTTCGCATGATAAAGGGGTGTCGGGCGGCCGGCATAGGTGCGCAACAGCCGATTCAGTTCGGCCCGAAAATATTTGTCATTTTGAGCCTGCCGATACTTGAGCTCCAGCTCCAGCAGAGCCACCATGAGCGTTTCCGGCACAAAGCGGCCGCCATATCGGCCAAAATATCCTAATGCATCCGGCTGTCCCAAATTTTTACCTCTTCAATGAATTGTTTCATTTTGCCGAAATCTTTTACTCCCGGGCTTTCCTCAATCCCGCTATTTATATCGACCGCATACGGCCGCACAATAGTCAACGCATCTATGATATTATCCGGATTGAGTCCGCCCGAAAGAATCAATTTGCCCATAGATGAAGCTTCCTTTGCAATTTGCCAGTCGAAGGTCTGTCCGGTGCCGCCGTGAAGATGGGCATGTGATGTATCGAGCATGAAGTATTGTAGATGTCTCGAACGAATATGATCCAGTACTGTTCTATCTTTAACGGCAAAAGCCTTGATAAGCGGTTTTGATATAGAATCACAATACTCCCAGCATTTCTCACCGTGCAATTGGACGAAGTCAAGATGGCAGTAGTCAGATATTTCCTGAATGTTCCGCGGCTCTTCACCGACGAAGACGCCGACTTTGGATACAAAAGGAGGAAGAGAGATAATTATTTCACGGGTCGTTTCCGGGGTAATCCGTCTTGGACTGTCGGCAAAGATAAAGCCGAGAGCATCTGCTCCAAGCTCTACCGCCTGTTTGGCGTCATCTATATTGGTCAAACCGCAGATTTTTATCTTAGTCATTGGCCTTCCCCAGCAGTTCTCTAATCTTTTGCCCTTTATCAGGGCTTCTGATAATCGATTCGCCGACCAATATGGCATCGATCCCACAGTCCTGCAGTATTAGCACATCATCCCGCGAATCAATGCCGCTTTCACTAATTCTTGTTATTGAGTCGGGGACCCGGGGCGCCAGCCGCACGGTAACATCGAGAGAAATATTGAAATCGTTCAGGTTGCGATTATTTATCCCTATCATCTCCGGATTGAGCGCCAGAGCTTTTTCCAACTCCCCCTCATCGTGCACTTCAACCAGCACTTCCAAACCAATCTGGCCGGCCAGCCGATGCAGATTGAGCAAATCATCGAGATCAAGAATGCCGGCGATAAGAAGTATGGCATCAGCTCCGATATATCTGCTTTCCCAAATTTGATAGGGATCAATTATAAAATCCTTTCTGAGTACAGGCAAAGCGGTAATTTCCCTGGCGGCTTTGAGATCATCAATTGAGCCGTCAAAAAATTCTGTTTCAGTAAGGACGGAAATTCCGCGGGCGCCGGAGTTTTCATATATACGGGCGGTCTCTTTGACTGATAAATCATCAATCAGCGGGCCCTTTGAGGGGGAACGCCGCTTGATCTCTGCAATCAGGGAAATCTCTTTGTTTGGACTTAGGCTGTTTTTGAGACTTCTTGCCGGCGGGAGCGATAAGACTCTCCCCGCCATTTTAGAGATTTCTTGCCGGCGGTCGATTTGTTCGAGAGAAAGCCTCTTGTTATTTATAATTGCATCAAGCATTCTCGAATCCATTGGTGAATTGTATGAACGATTCCAATTTCTTTCGGGCACGCCCGGAATCAATGGCTTCGCCGGCCATTTTGATACCATCCTTGATTGAGCCGGCGCTTTCGGCCACCATCAGCGCCGCGGCGGCATTCAAGATGACCGTATCCCGCATTGGCCCTTTCTGGCCCTGCAAAATCTCCAGAGTGATTGCGGCGTTTTCATCTGAGGTTCCGCCGCCGAGTTCTTCGATAGTACACTTGTTAAATCCAAACTCGCTCGGGTCAATCAGCATGTTTTCAGAATTTCCATTTGAAGCAAAACAGACTTCGTTGATAGCGGCTGTGGTTAATTCATCAATGCGGCATTGATTGTAAACGACCATAATTCGCTTGACGCCGAGGCTTCGAGCGGCGGCGGCGACCGTCGGGACGTATTTGCCATCGAAAACTCCAATCAATTGGTGGGTCGCTGAAGCGGGATTGGTCAATGGCCCAAGAAGATTGAAGATAGTGCGAAAGCCGAGCTCTTTCCGGATGGGAGCGACATTTTTCATAGCCGGATGCAGATTCG
>CAZCFT010000015.1:0-35463 GCA_964498015.1 uncultured Ignavibacteriaceae bacterium | reverse complement strand
TTATCCCCAATATTAAACCGAATTATGACACAGCCTCCTTGATCGGGAACCCAGAATATGACTCGCAAGTGCAAAGAAGTTACTATCTTGCATTTGAGCGCCTGTTTTCTGAATACTCCGATTAAAATCGGCCGTGTGGCATTCCCAAGTCAATTCACGATAGGGGATTGACTTGGGGATGAACCGATACGGTACCGCCGACTTTTTCAACACGCCCTTAAGACATCATTTCCATATCCAAAATAAAAAGCCCCGCCATCCCGGCGGGGCTTCTTCAAAAATCTGAATCAGGGATTATTTCTTCTTCGACCACGCTGGCGCAATATTTAGCCCCGGTTGTACAATCTGCTTCAGACCGTTTCCGGTTACGTCAACTATCCAAATGGATCCGTCGCCGGCGCCAAATGTGATCCATTTTGAATCGGGCGACCATGAAAGCGGATATGTCTGCAACGTCAATCCGGGGCCGGGCTTATAGACAAGAAATTTCTCGGACAGATCCGGTTTTGTAATATAAATCCCCTGCTTGGATATTTCGCTCTGGACAAAAGCAATCCACTTGCCATCAGGAGACCACGCCGGGGCAGTAGCTCCGGAAAGATACTTTGCCTTCTGCGCAATTTCATCGTCCGAAAGTCCCTTTAAATCCGGAGGCGCAATGACTACTCCTGACGCATTCTTGTCTTTGAATAGGACAAAGACCTGATACCCATTGGGACCCAATGACGGCATACTTATCCAGCGATTTGAAGTCTTCCAGCCGCCGGTGAGATTCTGAAATGCCTTCCCTGTGGTATCAATGGAGCAAGTCTGGTATTCAGGAAGAAGGGCATTTATCGTATTGGCATTTATATCTTTTGTGAAAACTATTCGGCTTCCGTCGGCGCTCCATTCCGGATGCCTTGAACCAAGATCATCAGTAAGTCTAAACCACCAATTAGTGTTTGATTTGGCGGAATCAAGAAACCCTATAAAAAGATCATATACGCTGTGCTGACCTCCAAGATTATCGGGCCCCTGAAGATTTACTTTTCCTTTACGAACAAATGCGATTCTCTTATTGTCTGGCGCCCACGATAATCTGCCGTCCGCATTTTGGGCCGCAACGACCTTGAATTGATTTTTCCCATCCCAATCCATTACCCAGACATCGCCTTCGCGTACGAAAGCTATTTTCCCCAGTGGAGCCCCTATTTGGCCGGCCCGCACCGCTGAAAGCTTAATATCATCGCCGCCCTGAGCCACAGCGACAGATATGCACAAGAAGCCGAGAAATAGGTTCATGAGTAGTAGTTTTTTCAATGTTTCCTCACAGTTTTTTTCTTTCTTGATTGGGCTAAGATAGACTAATTAACGCCTCTGTCAACCCATAATTACCATGAGAAGAATTTCTTCAGTTCAATCTTACCTCGAGGTCCGGAATAATCAAGCTTGATCGGTTTCGAAGTTTCATCGGGATAACTCAAATATAACTCTTCTCCTAAGCGATTATACGATTTGACGCTGTTAAAGTTCATGACCATATAAATGGCCTCTGAGCCAAGGGTCATGCCGAGAAATCTGATGGGCAGATCAAACCCTATTCCCCCGTAAAACCCTGGCGCTGACCCTTTCAAAGGCTCTACATTTGCCTCTGAGGCCCCCGTGGACAGATTGAAAGAACTGCTCCCGTTCCAGATTTTCCATTGGGTCATGTAAAACCCTCCCCCGCCGCTGATACGGAACGCCAGCGAATGAAACTGCCCGAATTTGTCCGGCGGATTCAGCAGATACAGATCGAGACCGCTGGTAATCCCATAAACTTGAAGCTCCGAAACCAAATTGAAATTTCTTTGCTCGCCGTAAGGAGCTAAATCTGAACTAAAACTATAATCTCCCACTTTATCAGTTCCCATTTTTAGCCAGTATTCAAAACCAAGCTTAACTGCCATTCTGGAGGCAACCATCATTCCAAAAGAGACCCCCAGCTGGTCGGAACGATAAGCCCCGTCCATCTCTAAGTCAGACGGATTAAGAGCATGCAAGTGTTTGTCAACAAAAATGCTATATTTATTATAGGAGCTGTTGTCGGAGAGTTTCCCGTAGGAAAAATAGGCCGCAATGAAACCGACTTTATTAACATGCTTTTTCTCAGTCTTCTTCATGAACTTAGAAACGATTTCGTCTTCCGTCTGGGCGAAAACAGTGCCGACAGCTCCCAATATTATTATAGCGCTCAACAGAAACGGCATTATTTTTCTTAACACAATATCCTCCTTGCAAGCGATATCCGTTTCTTTCTATTATCGGCTATTTCGAGGATATTTTTAAGGCGTCAAAATTCCAAGTGGGCCTTTTTTCAAGAAACTGCCAGACTTTAAATTGAAAATTAGTGGAAGAAAAAGGGCAGAATTTATCTTCCTGCCCTCAAAAAATTGTCGCTAATTAGCTTATGAAGGTTTTTCTATAATCTTGCTGTAATCAAGAGAAGCCATCTGCTTATATAGATTATATCTTTTATAGGCATCCTCTTGGGCAATCTTTAGCAACTGCTCCGCTCGTTCCGGCATACTGCTCACAAGAGTCCGAAAACGAACTTCTCCGAGAGCATAATCTTTATAACTTATAGATGGAGCTTTGCTATCCAATTGCAATGGATTCTTCCCCTGCCTGATCAGCTCAGGATTATAGCGGTAAAGAATCCAGTGGGCAGAATCAACTGCCCTTTTCTGCTCATCAAGCCCGTGGGCCATATCAATTCCATGAGCTATGCAATGGCTGTAGGCGATTATAATCGACGGGCCATCATATTTTTCAGCTTCAACAAAAGCCTTGACTGCTTGGTTATGACTGGAGCCGAACGCCACTTGTGCCACATAGACAGTACCATAAGACATCATCAGCATGCCGAGGTCCTTTTTAGGAATCGGCTTTCCGGCCGCGGCGAATTTTGCCACAGCCCCCATCGGCGTTGATTTCGACATCTGTCCCCCCGTATTGGAATAGACCTCCGTATCGAGCACAAGGATATTCACATTTCTTCCGGAAGCAAGTACATGGTCAAGCCCGCCAAAACCGATGTCATACGCCCAGCCGTCGCCACCAAACCCCCAGACGGATTTTTTGACCAGATAATCGGCCAAAGTTAGAAGCTTCTCCGCTTCAGGATTCTTAATCCTGCTAAGTTTCTCCTTAACGGCGGCAACTCGAGCGCGCTGTTGTTCGATTCCAATAGGAGTTGATTGGTTGGCATTCTTTATCGCCTCGAAATCCTCGGGTAATAATTTTTGAAGAAGCTCGAAGGCATTTTCATTCATCTTGTCAATTGCAAGTCTCATTCCAAATGCAAATTCGGCGTTGTCCTCAAAAAGAGAATTAGACCAGGCCGGCCCTCGGCCGTCTGACCGCTGGCAATATGGAGTGGTTGGAAGATTTCCGCCATATATTGATGAACATCCGGTGGCGTTACCAATAATAGCCCTGTCGCCGAAAAGTTGCGTCACCAGCTTTATATATGGCGTTTCACCGCAACCAGCGCAGGCGCCTGAAAATTCAAATAATGGCCTTACAAGTTGACTCCCCTTAACGGTCTCAATATTGTAGAGAGTCGGATCCGTCTCCGGAATCGACAGGAAAAATTCCCAATTTCTTGCCTCTTGCCCCCGCAAAGGAATCTGTGGCGACATATTAATAGCGCGGTGATCCGTCTTATTGCCGGCATCATCTTTGCCGGTCACCGGGCAAGAATGAACGCATATTTCACATCCGGTGCAATCTTCAGGAGCAACCTGCAACGAATATTTCATGCCTTCATATTGCTTGGTTTTGGCATCAACCGACTTGAATGCGCCGGGAGCATTTTTCAGTATCTCCGGCCTATATATTTTCATCCTGATAGACGCATGTGGGCACATGATAGAACAAATACCGCACTGGATACAAAGCTCTTTATCCCATACCGGTATTTCGACCGCAATATTTCTCTTCTCATACTGAGTGGTTGACAACGGAAAAACGCCATCATCCGGCATGGCCGAAACCGGCAAACTATCCCCGTTTCCAGCAATTATGGTCGCGGTTACATGGCGGACAAACTCGGGCGAATTTTCCGGAACAATCGGCGGCATCTTTATTCTGCTGGTTGCCCTGTTCGGATAATTTACCTGACGGATATTTTTAACAGCCGCATCCACCGAGGCATAGTTCATCTGGATTATCTTCTCGCCCTTATGTCCATAAGTCTTCTTCAGAGCGCCCTTGATGGCGGCGATGGCATCGTTTTTGGGAAGTATTCCGCTGATGACAAAAAAGGCAGTCTGCATTATCATATTGATCCGCGCTCCTAACCCCAGCTCTTTAGCCAGCGCAGTGGCATCAATAACGAACAATTTAGCCTTTTTGCTGAGAATCTGTTGTTGGACTTCGATTGGCATCTTATCCCAGACCTCGTCCGGGCCATAGGGACTGGTGAGAAGGAAAGTCCCCCCCGGCGCCAGCGGCGTAAGCATATCATATTTCTCGAGAAATGAGAAATTGTGGCAAGCGACGAACTTGGCGGATGTGATCAGATAAGGTCGCCTTAAGGGTCTTTTCCCGAAACGCAGATGAGAAACAGTTATCGCGCCGGCTTTCTTGGAATCGTAAACAAAATATCCTTGGGCATAATTATCCGTGTTTTCTCCGATAATCTTGATTGAATTCTTATTGGCGCCGACAGTGCCGTCCGAACCCAATCCATAAAATAAGCCTCGGAATGTATCCTCGCCCTCAAGGCTGAATGAATAATCAACCTCAAGGCTGGTGTTCGTCACATCATCTGTAATTCCCACCGTGAAATGATTCTTCGGTCTGCTTGATTTTAGATTATCCAGTACCGCCTTGGCCATGGGCGGATTAAATTCCTTCGAGCTTAACCCGTAGCGGCCGCCGACCACCAGCGGGTATTCCGCAAATGGAGCAAAATCCGCCTTCATCCCTTCGGCGATAGCCGACTGTATATCCGTGTAAAGAGGCTCCCCAATAGCTCCCGGCTCTTTGGTGCGATCCAAAACCGCAATTTTCTTCACTGTCTTGGGAATCGCCGAGAGAAGGGCCTCAACAGAAAATGGTCGATACAATCTGACCTTTATCAGACCGACCTTTTCTCCATTCTCATTAAGATACTCAACTGTTTCATGCATGGTTTCGGATCCGGAACCCATCATGATTACAATTCGCTCGGCATCAGGCGCTCCGACATAATCGAAAAGCCTGTACTGCCGTCCTACGACGCCGGCAAATCTGTTCATTATTTCCTGTACTATTTTGGGAGCTCTGAGATAATACTTGTTCACAGTCTCACGGGCCTGAAAGAAAACATCCGGATTCTGTGACGATCCTTTCAATGTTGGA
This sequence comes from uncultured Ignavibacteriaceae bacterium, assembly GCA_964498015.1. Classification (GTDB taxonomy): domain Bacteria; phylum Zixibacteria; class MSB-5A5; order GN15; family PGXB01; genus CAWEZN01. Next base: position 30,093 of record CAZCFT010000015.1, on the reverse strand, counting down.
TGATCCGGACTCAGCGACCTCTCACGATGCGCCGCAACCGCTTTCTCATTTATCATGGCGCGCATATCGTCAAAATCCAATTGCTCGATCTTCTGTTCTTCATGGGAGGTGCGAAAGCCGTCGAAAAAATGAACGAAAGGAATGCGGCTCTCGAGGGCGGCGGCATGTGTGATCAGCGCCAGATCCATAACTTCCTGCACCGAGCCGGAAGCAATTAATCCAAAACCGGTTGAACGAGCGGCCATTACATCGGAATGGTCGCCGAAAATTGAAAGGGCATGGGTCGCTATCGTACGAGCGGATACATGAAAGACAGTCGGAGTCATCTCACCCGCCATTTTAAACATGTTGGGGATCATCAATAGAAGTCCCTGCGAGGAAGTGAAAGTCGTGGTCAAAGCCCCCGCCGTGGCGGCCCCATGAACTGAGCCTGACGCTCCTCCTTCAGATTGCATCTCCACCACAACCGGAATAGTATTCCAAATATTGACTTCGCCGTCAGCCGATTTGGCATCAGCGATTTCCCCCATATTTGACGACGGAGTGATAGGATATATCGCTATCACTTCACTCAGCGCATGTGCGACATGGGCGGCCGCGGTATTACCATTGATTGTAACCATGTTACGCTTCTTGGTTCTTAGAACGCGTCCCGCCTCTTTATCAGTTATCTCAGTCTTATTTAACATCTCTATCTATCTCCAGTGATTAAATCATGTTCGAACAGCAAAGCTCTATAGCTACAGCGTCTTAGGCAGGGTAATATTCCTTTGCCCCTGATATTTCCCTTTCTTGTCCTTATATGAGACTCTGCATATCTCATCGGCTCCAAGGAAAATTATTTGAGCAATTCCCTCGTTGGAATAAATCCTTGCCGGTAGCGGGGTAGTATTGGAAATTTCTAAAGTTGCGTGCCCCTCCCACTCCGGTTCAAAAGGGGTGACATTGACGATTATGCCGCAACGGGCATAAGTCGATTTGCCAAGGCAGATCGTAATAACATCCCGCGGAATCTTGAAGTATTCCACCGAACGGGCCAGAGCAAAAGAGTTCGGCGGGATTAGAATCGTTTTTGCCCTGACGTCTGTAAAAGAATTCGGCGAAAAATTCTTAGGATCAATTATCGATGAATTGACATTCGTGAAAATTTTGAACTCATCCGCCACTCGTATATCATATCCATATGATGATAATCCGTAGCTGATTCCCTTCTTTACTTGCTTGGAGGAAAAGGGCTTTATCATGGCATGTTTTAGCGCCATCTTCTCTATCCAGCGGTCAGACTTGACAGACATTCATTCTCCGGTATAACAAAATCTACTCGTCAACATAAGTATAAATTATACTGCCGCAAATCGGTTTCCGGGAAAGAAAAATATGTAAGAAAGCTATGCTTTCTTATATTTCATCTTTGCCATTTCGCCAATCTTGTATTTCCCAAAAACCTGCAGAAGCTTTTCTTCCGCCTCTTCGAGAATCTCGCGAACAGAGCATTCATCATATCTTTCGCATTTTTCCTGGCCATCCAGACATCGGCTGAGGTGATAAGGCCCCTGAATAGCTTCCACCACATCCTTCATGGTGATTTGGTCCGGACTCTTGCCCATGGTGAATCCGCCTTGGACTCCGCGATGTGATCGCACCAATCCCTTCTTGGTCAGATTCTGAAAAATCTTCGCAAGAAATTTCTCGGGCACGCATTGTTCAGTGGCAATTTCGGATAAAGTGACAACATGACCAGGTTCTTGCGTCGCAAGATAAATAATGCCCCGTATTCCGTATTCTTCAGCTCTTGTGAACTGCATAATCTACCTCAATCGGCCATATCGTCCTTACTGTTTTGGCCGACTAAAATTGATATATTCACCTAAAAGAATAATAGGTAAAAAGACTATTCATGTCAACTAATTTGTTACTTTTTTCACAAATTAAATTAATTTTGCTCAAATCCGATTGCGTTCCAATTGCTTTGACACGTAGTATAAAATGATATATTATAGTAAGATATGGCTGATAATATTAGAAAACAGATTTATTATTCACCCCATTCGATAGACTCGCAATCAGGAAAATGACATATATCAAGGCAAAAGCGACTATAACTGCTTATTCCTCGGATGGCTCCATTTATTCTGTTGCACCGCATGCTGTTGTGCCCGTTAATTCCAACGAAGATATCATTTCCGCACTAATTACAGCAAAAAAAGATAATCTTGCCGTCTCCGTTCGCGGGGGGGGGACGGGGTTATCTGGTGGGGCGCTCGGTAACGGAATAGTACTCGACATGAGCGGCTATAATAAAATTCTTGATATTGATGTTTCCAAGAGGATGGTACTCACTCAGCCGGGTGTTATCTATGATGAGCTCAATATATTTCTAAAGAAATTTTCCCTTTTTTTCCCGCCTGACCCATCCTCAGGGGACTCTTGCCAGATTGGCGGCATGTTGGCCAATAACTCCTCTGGGCCGCGCTCGGTAAAATATGGACTTACATCAGATTTTGTTGAGGAACTGGCGGTCATAAGACCATCTGGAAAGCTCATCACTCTTAAAAAACTCCGGCTGGATTCCACTGATCTCGTGACTTTTCTTTCAAAAAATCCCGAATACCAGAAAATCCATGATATTTTGCAGCGGAATAAAGAACTAATTCTCTCCAGATGGCCCAGAGTGAAAAAAAATTCTGCCGGCTATAATCTCAGGCAGGTAACTGAAAATCTTGGACGCGGCATTCTTAATCTTCCGGCTTTGTATGTCGGTTCGGAAGGAACTCTGGGGGTTTTTGTCTCGGCAAAATTATCTCTCTTGCCGATTCCAACAGAAATTCTTACCGCCAGACTCTACTTCAAATCCCTTGTTAAAGCTGGCGAGGCGGCGCTGGATATTCAGCCTCTTGGTCCCTCAGGATTAGAAATGGTCGATGGCTCCACTCTTGACCTGATCGGTCGGGGGAAATTCAAAATTTCCCCAAGCGCCAAAGCCCTGCTCTTGGTGGAATTCGACGACGATATCGAATCAAAAAGAGAAAATCTTGAGGACTTATCTCGGAAGTTGAGCCTCGAGACTGCCGTTGAATTCGCAACCGATCCGGTTTCCACCGCCGAGCTTTGGAGGGCGCGCAAGGCCATCGTCCCGACCCTCTACAAGCGTCATCCTAAAAAACGCCCCCTTCCCTTAATAGAAGATGTCTCGATCCCGCCGGAGCATATACCATCCTTTATTGAATTTGCGACCTCAATTTTCGATTCCCATCATCTAACCTATGGTATTTTTGGCCATATCGGTGATGGTAACCTCCACATAAGGCCTCTCTTTGACCTGAATGATCCCGACGACCTCAAACTGGCTACTGAATTGTATGACAAAATCTATGATAAAGTCATCAAGATTGGCGGCTCCACTACTGCCGAGCATGCCGATGGAAGATTGCGCGCGCCTCTGCTTAGAAAATTGTATGGTGACGAAATATATGAGATCTTTAGAAGCATCAAACATATTCTTGACCCCGATAATATTTTATCCCCGGGCGTTATCCTGAGTGACGACCCCTTTTCGAAGAATATTGACTATGAGAAGATAAAATCATATTGCGCCGCCTGCGGGAAGTGCAATGGATATTGCCCCGCTTATGATATTTTCCGCCGCGAGGATTTCTCTCCGCGAGGCTGGTTACGGATGATTAATCAATCGGGCGAGAGCAGGCGCCAGCTCCAAAAATATCTATCTTTTTGCCTGAATTGCAAGAATTGCGCTACGGTCTGTCCGGCCGGAGTAGATATCGCCTCTGAGATTATGAAATACAGATCAATTAGTCCTTCTCTGCTGTCCCGGTCAGTTGTACCGTTCACTGATATTGAATCTTTCCTCAGCCTTTCCCTGAAACTCGGCAGGCTTGCCGCCCCATTGATGGAGAGCAAATCGGGGAAGAAGGTGACGGCGACGCTGGGGAAAATCCCCTTTGGTTTCGATAGCGAAATAAATTTTCCCCCCATCGCCAAGGTTAAGCTTCGCAAAAGATATCCCGACAGGATAGCCGATAGGGGAGACGTCGCCTTATTTCACGGATGCGCCGATAACCTGCTTGAATCATCGGTCGGGGATTCCATATTCAAGGTTTTTGACAAATTGGGTCTTAAGGTCTATATGCCTGAGCAGAAATGCTGCGGACTTCCTTATGAAGTCTATGGCCACAAGGATAATTTAATTAAGAAGGCCAAATTTAACATTGCAAATCTCGAAAATTTCAGAGCCATCATAACCGGATGCGCCTCCTGCCTGCTGAGGCTAAAAGAATACAAGAATCTCTTCGAAGATGATGATCTATTCAGACTGCGGGCGGAAAAAATCGCAAAAAAATGCTATGATATAAGCCAGCTTCTGAATCTAATGAATATTGATTACTCCATTTTTGATAATGCCGAGACTGTAGGAATCACCTACCATAATCCCTGTCATCTGCGCGCTGCTGGATTGCACAAAGAACCGGAGAAACTGCTGTCTAAACTGAATAATGTTAGAATCATTCATCCCGTCTATGCCGATCGATGTTGCGCTCAGGCCGGCTCTTATGGATTTACCCATTATCAGGAATCAAAGCGCATGTTTGAAAAAAAGAAGGAAGAATATCTTTCCATAGACGCAGAATATCTTATGACTTCGTGCCCGGCCTGCCAGATGAAGATAAGAACGGAAACGGGGAGTAGGTTTAAGGTTGTTCACCCGATCGAAATCCTTGCGGAACGACTGGGCAATCGATAATTTGATTCAAATCAATCGCAATGTAGGATTTTCTATATGTCAGATAATGCAAAAATCGATAAGGGTCTATTAATCGTCTATACGGGTGATGGAAAGGGGAAGACTACCGCCGCCCTCGGGATGACCATTCGGGCCGTCGGATATGAATGGAATGTCTGCATCATTCAATTTGTCAAAGGTAGCTGGAAATATGGCGAGCTCGACGGTATAAAAAAGCTGGCGCCCAACGTCGAACTGAACGTCATGGGGGAGGGATTTGTAGGCATTATTGATGACAAAAAATCATTTGAACAACATCGTGCCGCCGCCAGAAAAGCCTATGAAATGGCTCTGGGAAAAATAACTTCCGGCAGTTTTGATCTTGTCATTCTTGACGAATTAAATGTCGCCATCAGCCTCGGTCTAATAAGTCAAGATGAACTCGAACATCTAATAAAGAGCAAACCCGAAGAACTCCACCTCGTTATTACCGGACGCGGAGCCACGAAATGGCTGATTGACCACGCCGACCTTGTCACCGAGATGAAGGAAATCAAGCATCCCTTCAGGAAGGGGATTCTCGCCCAGAAAGGCATCGACTTTTGAAAGTGGCTGTCACAGGGGCGGGTGGGTTTATCGGGCGTAATTTGCTTCGGGAGTTAACCAAGAACGGTCATGAGATCATCGCTCTTTATCATCGACATTCGCCGTTCCCCGATTTGGTTAAGGGAATGACCTGGGTAAAAACCGATATCCATGACATTGACTCGCTTAAGACATCTCTTAACGGCGCGGTCGCCGTCTATCATCTTGTCGGAATAATCGCCGAGACAAGAACGCTCACTTTCGAAAAGACCGTAATCGGCGGAACCCGTAAACTCGTTGAAGCCTGCCGCTCTGTCGGTATCAAAAAAATTATCTATCTTTCCGCCTTGGGAACTTCTTCTTCCGCCGCCTCCAAATATCTTCATGCCAAATGGCTTGCCGAAGAGTCCATAAGAAATTCCGGTCTGAATTATGTTATTCTTCGCCCGTCCATCGTCTTTGGCCCTGAGGATAAATTCATCAACAGGCTGGCAAGGATGATTAGGCTCTACCCGGTCATGCCGATTATTGGCGATGGCCATCAGAAAATTCAGCCTATCTTCGTCAATGATTTGACAACCATCTTGAGAAATTCGCTATCTAATGACAAGGCGCTTAATAGAACCATCCAAATCGGCGGGCCCGAAGAATATGAATTTCGTCAGCTAATAACCCTCCTCAAAAAGCTCTTGAAAAAAAGGCCGATTAACCTATATATTCCCCTTTGGACTTTGAAAATTATTGCCGCTGGACTGGAAAAAATAATGAAACCGGCTCCCTTCACTACCGACCAGCTAAAAATGCTCAAAGCTGGAAATACTTGCGATAACAGTGAACTGCTGGAATTGTTTAACATAGAATTGACAAGACTTGAAGACGGATTAGAAAAATACTTGAGGTAAAAAATGGTGGCAAAAGAATATGATATAGTCATAGTTGGCGGTGGCCCCGGCGGCTTAACAGCCGGCTTATATTCGGCCAGAGCCAATCGAAAAGTGGCCCTGATAGAAAAACTAATGCCGGGAGGCCAAATAGCCAATACCGAAGAAGTGGAAGATTATCCCGGCTTCGACCATATTTCTGGGGCCGAACTCGCCCTGAAAATGACCGAACATGCTAAACGATTTGGTCTTGAGATAGTCTCCGATGAAGTTGTTGAAGTTTATACCGATGATAAGCGGCGTATGGTGGTTACTGCCGGGGGAGATAATTATAGAGCGAAGGCCATTATTCTTTGCACTGGTGGTTCCCCCAGCCGCCTTAACATCCCCGGAGAGACCGAATTCAGCGGCAAAGGGGTATCCTATTGCGCCATCTGCGACGGAGCTTTCTTCAAAAATCAGATCATTGCCGTCGCCGGAGGGGGAGATGCCGCCATCGAAGAGGGAATGTTCCTGACCAAATTTGGAGCCAAAGTCCATATCATACATCGCCGCAATGAATTAAGGGCTCAGAAGATCATTCAAAAAAGAGCCTTCAATAATCCCAAAATGGAGTTCATTTGGGATACGGTGATCGAATCCATAAACGGTGATTCAAGAGTCCGCTCATTGTCGTTAAGAAACCTTAAGACAGGCCAGAAATCGATCCTCGATGTCGGCGCAATATTTGTTTTCGTCGGTTTTGTCCCCAATTCCAACCTTACCCGCGAACTGCTTGAGAAAGATAAAAATGGGTATATTATCACTGATGCCAGAATGGAAACTTCTATAAAAGGCATCTTTGCCTGCGGCGATGTCAGAAGCCAGCTTGTGCGCCAAATCACTAACGCCGTCGGCGATGGCACTACTGCCGCAATGGCCGCCGAAAAATATATTGAAGAATTAGGCGATTAGTTTCGTTCTATATTTGCAACCCGTTTCCTCACGCGAGTCTAATATGGCATGAGTGGATGGGGGCAACACGGGGGATATAACCCCATAATGTCTGCCGTCGCCCGATTGCGCATTTTGTGAATAATAATGCACTGCTTCCAGAGGCCGGGGTTTTGCCATTCACTTTTGGATGACTTAAAAATGCGAAATCAATTGTGGATAAGTCGAATAAGGGAGTTCCATGTTCGACAATGATTGCATCCAAAAAACATGAGACAGGCATAAAAATTGCTTTTATTTGTCGCATGAAGAACCAAGACGACCTTTGAGTTGTTAGAGATTTAGGGAGTGGTGTGTGCTGGTCCTCCAGCCACCTGACGTTAGAGTCGGGCATCCCCCCTCCACCACTCCCTATTTTTATTCCCTCAAAATCTTTTCTAATTCAATCTCGACTTCCTGCCGATATAAGATACGATTACTTATTTTTCTTGGGTTTGGAGGACATGACAAGAATCAAAAGCCCCGGTCTTTTAATCAGAATTTCCCACCTGATTCTGATTCAGATAGTTTTCATCTTTTCGGCGCTTGCGCTGGTGCTGTTTTATCCGAGCGCTCAGAATTCGGTCTCTGAGAATTATTCCCGGCAAGGCCATAAAATCCTGGATGCGACCTCAATTCTCGCCAATATGATTAAGTCTGATTCCGGAGGCGTCTACGTCGATTCACAGGTTATTCTCGAAGCGGAGAGATGTCTGCGAGCCGATATATCCTTATCTCGCGTTGACCTGATCTGTCGCGACTCAAAATCCGGTAATGATTCGCTCATCCATTTGGCCCATCAGGAGGGAATTACGGAAACTCCCCACGTGATTAATTCGATAGGGAATCCCAATCACGATCTCTTCCGGACCTCCTCCGGTCCTATCGTTTCAGTGTTAAGTCCCGACGGCGAGTACCTCGAATATTACGTCAAACCCGAAGGGACCAAAAGTGACTATATTATTCTGGTAACTTCCCATAATACACTGTCAGGAACATTGAGAAACAATCAGGCGGAATTCATATTTCTGCTATTTCTTTTCTCCGCCCTCATTTCGCTTCTTATCATAAATCTGATTTTTAAGGGAATCAAAAGGCCGCTATCGCATCTTCTTCAGGCGTTCGAAAAGACCGCTTCTGGGGTGGAAGACTATTTGGTTGAGGAAGAAGGGGATAAGGATATCCGTGCGCTTGCCGTTGCCTTCAATAAAATGTCTCATAGTCTGACCGAAAAGCAGAGAAAACTTTCCTTTGCCAATAAGGAAACGCTCAAATCCAACCGTGCGCTGGCTGAGTCTGAATCCATTCTGACTGCTCTGGTTGATTATTCACCCGATGCCGTCATCGTTAGCGACCTTGAAGACCAGGTTATTATTTATAACCAGCAAACTGCAAGAGATTTCGGATATAACCAGACCGACATGCTGGGGAAAAAGATCTCAAACCTCTTCACTATTCCGGTGTCATTGCGCAAATCGGCCGGAACATCTGTCGAAACAGCCGAGGGGCAAGAGGTCATTTGTCGCCGGCGGGATGGCGGTCGATTCCCGGCGCTTCTTGTCCATACGGAGCTCGGACCCGATGGCAATAAGCCCATTGCCATGCTTTATTTTGTGAAAAATATTTCTGAGAGCCGGAATTATCAAAATATGATTCTGAAACTCGACCGAATTGCCTCCCGTGGAAAGATGGCGCGCGATATCGCCCATGAGATCAATAATTACCTCGCCGTCATTCAGGGAAATCTGGAGCTTCTCCCGATAATTCTCGAAAAGAACGATCTGGAGAAAGCGCTGAAGAAAGTAACCGTGATGAGGGAAACTGTCGGCAAAATCTCCAAGTTTACCGATGGCCTTACTCAATTCAGCGACGAAAACAGCGAGTTCCGAAAGGAAGATCTCAATCAATTGATAGAGAATCTGGTCGCCTTTCTTAAGCCCCAAAACAGGTTTGATGAAATCCTTATCGGCACCAATCTGGCCGAAAATCTTCCGCTTGTCGAAATCGACGCCAGCCAGATTCAACTTCTGCTGGTCAATCTTATATATAATTCTGCCGAATCATTGGCTGGTTTCACCGGTACAAGATGGATAATCATCTCCACTTCATTCGAGGAATCATCTAATCAGGTTTATCTTAAGGTCTCCGATAGCGGCCCCGGAGTATCTCAAGATGACATTCCCAAGCTTTTTGCCACCCGCTTCTCAACCCGAAGAAATGGAAATGGGCTTGGCCTGATCACATGCAAAAATGTGGTTGACACCCATCGCGGCGAAATTTCATATCATACTGGAGACGAATCCAAGGCGATATTCGTTACCAGATTTCCTGCGTCTCGCGAGAGTAAAGAAGCAGGTCAGGAACCTGCCGAATCCGAGAAATCGCCCGCTCACATTTAAATAATTCATTGCTCCTCCCTTCTTAAAAATCTAACTTAAGCTTTATGTCCGAATCTTCATTCTCCTCTGCACACGGGGGCCGGGCAAAAATCATTCTGCCTGTCCTTATTTTATTGGGGATACTGCTATTTGTACTTACTTATCTCGGCATTCAGAAGAGCCGTAGTGATAGCCTGGAATTAATAAAACAGCAGGGAGAAGCCCTTATTGAAAGCCTGACTCTCTCATCCGATAATGCCATCAAAGCCAATTCCCTTTTCGACCTATTAGTGCAGGAGAAATTCTCAGATCTGGCCGGTTTTATTGAATTTGACAATCTCCCCAAATATACATCTTCGCAACTCGCCGATATGGCCTCCGAGTACGGTGTTGACGCCATTTTTATATTTAATCGACAATCGAATATTGAAGTTTCGGGCGCCAGAGGATTATTCGTCGATCTCGAATTGCTTATTGATCTAATCACGCCCCAGGTAGATAGCTTCCTTCAGGATTCATCGAGCCGAGATGCCTTCCAGCTTATTTCCGGACGCTCTCCTTCAGAGATGTCGATGTTTTACCTGAAAAGGGCCGAAGATAACAATCATGTAATCGCGATTGTCTCTGATGCTCTTTTCTATTCCTCAGCCAAGAAAGATATCGGTATCGGATATCTCGTGCAGAATATTGCCCGCGAGGTCGGCATCGAATATATCCTGTTTCAAACTCACGAGGGAATTGTCTTTTCTTCGCGCAAAGTCGGACCGGTCGCCAAAATTGAAGATGACACCTTTCTTGTGACAGCCCTCATATCTGATACGATATCCTCGCGCATCTACACATTCGATGATCGTCGAATTCTGGAATTGGTGAAACCATTCTCATCTGTAGAGTATCAATCGGGATTGTTCCGGCTTGGACTTTCATTGGAGAAATATTACGATATCATGGCCGGTTTTGACATTCAGATGATTGTCCTGAGCGTTGTCATTTTTGCGGTAATCCTGCTGGCCATGCTTTATCTGGCCGGAAAACAGAAGAGGATTTATCTTGACCGTTCTTTCAAGCAGATGAAATCGCTCTCAGATAAGGTTTTTGAAAGCATCAATTCCGGCATTCTGGTTGTGGGAAAAGACGGCACGATCGAAATGGCCAACAGACAGCTTCTTAGCATCTTCGAAATCGAGGAGACCGCTTTGCTCCGGAAAAAATGGGCCGAGTTCCCATTTCGCGATGTGCTCCCTTTTGAAAAAATACTGCTGGGTCAAGCTACTCCCGGCGATGTAGAATCGATTCTTAATTTATCTTCCGGCCGCAAAAATCTGATTGTTAATATCTCGCGCCTTAATGACCCCGACAATCGGGAAGCCGGCGCGGTGGCGGTTGTTTATGATTATACTGCCATCAAAGAGCTGGAGGATAATGCGCGCAGGAAGGAACGGCTCACCGAGCTTGGAGACCTGGCCGCCGGCGTGGCGCACGAAATTCGAAATCCTCTCAATGCCATCTCCATCGCCGCTCAGAGACTGCTTGCGGAATTCGAGCCAAAAGAAAATCTCGAGGAATTCCAATCATTCACCCGCCAGATCAGAGCCGAATCAAATCGCTTGAATGACATCGTCACCCGCTTCCTGTCGATGACTAAAGCGCGCTCCGAAAAAAAGGACCGGGTTAATTTTAGTCAACTGGTAATCGAAACCCTGGAATTAATCCGACTTGATGTTGCTCAGAAAAATGTAAGCTTGAACCTGAAAGTGGAACCCAATCTCCTTATCTCCGGTTCCGCCGACAGACTAAAACAGCTTGTCATCAATCTTGTCAGAAATGGGGTTGAGGCCTGCTATGCGGGTGGAGGAAAAGTTGAGGTAAACCTGCGGCGACAGAATGGGCAAATTGTCTTCATCGTCTCAGATACCGGCTTAGGGATACCGGACGAATTAAAAAAGAAAATATTCACTCCCTATTTCACGACCAAAGAGAAAGGGACAGGACTCGGTCTTTCCATAGTGCATCAGATTGTCGATGAACATGGGGGAGACATTGAAGTTATCTCGCCCTCAACCGGTGGCGCTCAATTCCGAGTTGTCTTTCCATCATAAAAAAGCGGCCCGATTGTTCGAGCCGCTTTTAATCAATTCTGTCCTGATATTACTATGCCGCAGGAATCTGCTTCTTTATCCACTGGGTGCTGACTGATTTGGGACGGGTTATGGCCGTACCTATAGCGCGGTTATAAATCAACTGAGAGAGCATCCCCATTGAACGGGATACGGCAAATAAAACCGTATAATATGGGAATTCTTCCAAACCATAATGGTAAAGCAGAGCGCCTGAGCCGGCGTCAACATTCGGCCACGGGTCCTTCACCTTACCCTGCTCCGCAAGGACTTTGGGCACTACTTCAAACACCTTGGCGACCAGCTGGAACACCTCATCCTCGGGGATATATTTCTTCCCGAATTCCAGGAAAGCTGAGAAACGAGGATCCGTGATCCGCAGTACGGCGTGGCCGTATCCCGGTATGACGTGCCCGGAATTAAGCGTATCCCACGAGAACTTGTAAAGATCCGCATCTGAGGGGACGCCATTGAATTTTTTCTTCGTCTCCAAAATCCAGCCAAGGCATTCCTGATTGGCAAGTCCGTGAAGTGGGCCGGCCAGACCGTTCAGACCGGCCGAAACAGCATAGTACGCATCCGAAAGCGCCGAGCCTACCGTATGACACGAAAAAGCGCTCACATTGCCGCCTTCGTGGTCGCAGTGAAGTGTGAGATAGAGCTGAATCAATTTGGCAAAGTCGCCTTTCTTATCTTTAATACCAAGCATATGGGCATAATTGGCGCCCCAATCAAGATCCTTTTTCGGGGCAATTCTGTTCCCCTTTTTAAACCTCATCCGATAGATACCTGCCGCCACAACCGGGATTTTCGCCAGCATATTAAGAGAATCTTCAAGCATTGGCTTCCAGTAATCCTCTTTGCGCATCCCCTTGTTATACTCCTTCCGGAATTCCGAATCCCGTTCCATGACCAGAATAGCCGTGTTGAACATCGCCATCGGATGGGAATCTTTCGGCATCGCTTCGAGAACGTCCCATACATACTTGGGGACTTTGCACCTGTCCGCAAAATCCTTCTGCAATGCCTTCACCGCCGCTTTGTCAGGCAGTTCGCCGGTGAGGAGAAGATAAAAAATCTCTTCCGGAAGCTTGTCGGTCAATTCCAGAATTGGAATTCCGCGGATCACAAGTCCGGTATCCGGATTTACTACCGAAGTGTCACATATCATTCCCTTGACACCGCGCATACCGCCATAGGCCTGCGAAATTGTAACATCTGAAATCTTGATCTCACCATGAGTCTTGGTGATATTCTTGATTTCATCCCGGAGAGCTGGAATTATTTCAGCCAGCCTCTTCTGTAAAGTAGCCATAGTACTAACTCCTGTTCTCTGATAGTTGGAAATTGGTTTTAATAGTCATACCTTATATTGTGAACAGTTTCACATACTCAAAGGTTGAATATTAGCCTATCTTGTCCCGATTGTCAACAGGACAATCCAGGATTTTGCATATTTTTAAGATTTTCTGTCAATAAGGCTTGTTGAAAAACGCCCATGGCCGCGTGGCATTCCCAAGTCAATTCGCGACAGGGGATTGACTTGGGGATGAACCAACCGAAACCCTTGTGATAAACCCGGCTTTTGACGGGCGGTTTCGACACTTAATCTAAAACATCTTCCCCGGATTTAACAAATTCTCCGGGTCAAAAACTGCTTTTATATCTTTCATGGCCGCCAAAGTCTGCGGGTCGAACTCAAGATGCAGGTAATCTTTTTTTGTCAAGCCGATCCCATGCTCTCCCGTAAGAGTACCTCCCAATTCAAGTGTCTTTTCAAATAGTCTCTGCGTTCCTTTAGAGATCAAATTAACGTAATTCTCATCGTTCTGAGATACCAGAAAGTTGACATGAAGATTCCCGTCTCCAGCATGACCATAAGAGTTTATCCTGATAGGATATTCTTCATTAAGCCGCGCAACGAATCTCACCAAATCGGGAAGCTTCGAGGGGGGGACGCAAACATCTTCGGAAATTTTCTGTTCAGCCGAAGCTTTAACAGCTTTAGAAAGATTCCTTCGAATCTTCCATAATTTTTCGCAAATTTCCGGATCATTTTCGCTTTTCAGATAAACGGCCTGAAAAGCTTGGCATATCTGACCGATCATCATCGCCTGCTCTTTGGCATTATCTCCCATAGTTTCGAAAAGAAGTATGGCCGCCGCATTTTCAATATCTAACGCTTTTTCATAGTCATTGGAGCAGGAAACGGAATCTTCATCCATATATTCCATGACCGATGGTACAATTCCTTGCCGGGTAATCTCGGCCACAGTCCTCGCGGCGCTTTCGGGTCTATCAAATGCCGCCAAGATAGTAGTCCCTTTGTCAGGTAAATCGATCAGTCGGCAGGCAATTTCGGTGATCGCAAAAAGTAATCCTTCCGAACCGATTAGCGCCCCGGATAGGTCGAAAATTTCTCCGTCAGAGTAGACTCCGGTCTTTATGATCTCCCCATCAATAGTGATTCCTCGAAGGCCAATAACATAGTCTTTGGTTACTCCATATTTCTTGCAATGCAGACCTCCCGCGCACTCTGCGACATTTCCCCCCAAACACGATTCGTCATAGCTGGCCGGATCGGGTGGGTAGAATAGGCCAAATTCCTCAGCCTTCCTCATCAGGTCGATTGTTATGACCCCCGGTCCACAATAGGCAAGCTTCTTGGAAGGATGAATTTCAAGCTTCTTCAGACGCTGAAACGAAAGAAGAAGGCCGTCAGCTGCCGGTACCGCCCCGCCTGTATATCCCGTGCCGGCGCCGCGGAAAACAATCGGGATTCTGGCCTCTCGACAATCATTGATTATTGATATGACATCGGCTTCATTTTCGGCAAAAAAGATGGCGGCCGGGCTTACTCTTATCTCAGAAGCGTCTCTTGAATAATCCGGCAGACTATCAACTTCAAGAATTAGCTTGCCCCCGTATTTTTGTTTCCATGGTTCAAGGATTTTGTCCGCTTTTCTAATCATTTCTCCTCAAGAAAAACTGCCATTCACTATTTCTTTGTTCCTCTTGTCTTAGGCACAGTTTTTTCGCCCGATTCTTTTCTGGCCGCCTCCTTATAGCCGGATGATCGATGATCGGTGATATAGAATCCTGACCCCTTGAATAGGAATCCTGCGCCGCCGGAGACCAGACGGTGAGTGTTCCCCTTGCACTTAGGACAAGTCTCGATTGGAGAGTCGACCATTTTCTGAAATTCCTCAAACTCATATCCGCATTCGGGGCACTTATATTGATATGTTGGCATAAACTAAAATTTGCTCCTAAAATATCTCAATGTGATCAGCATTTTTACCGACATCCGAGCCTCAAGGTTTCATCTATAAATATGATGACGGAGAGAATACGTCCCAAGCGTGGCTTCCCCGTCAGATTATTAGATTTCCACTAAATAGGCTTGTTGAAAAATCCCTGCAAATGGAAAAAAATATCTTCTTCAGCATAAAAGCCCCGACATTGTCATACTGGACTTGATCCAGTATCCAGACAACCGATTTGTAAGTGCAAGTCAGTTCCTGCCTTCTGGCTCTCCCGCCTCGGCAGGGAATGATGCCCCAGTTCATGACGGTTAGCATAACTGAAATATTCTCCAATGGCATCCTTTTTTTCAGCAACCCTAAATTGCAAAATCCTTTTTCACCGGGCCGGCCTCCAAAATTTCTGCCGGACAGCCATCGTGGAATTTCTTGAAATTCTCGATGAACAAGGCCCCCAGCTGAAGATACTTATCTTTATAAGCGGCGCGATCGTCCCAGGTATTTATAGGACTTAGAACTTTATCCGGTACTCCATCACAGCTTTTCGGGACCTTAAACCCAAACACCGGATCGGTATAGTATTCGACATTGATAAGCTTCCCCTCAAGCGCGGCATTCAGCAGGGCGCGGGTATGATGAATACTCATCCGTTTCCCGACTCCATAAGGTCCGCCAGTCCAGCCGGTATTTACCAGCCAGCAGTTCACCTTGTATTTATTTATTTTATTTCTAAGCAAGTCCGCATAAAAATGAGGGTGATGCGCCATAAACGGGGCGCCGAAACAGGCGCTGAAAGTAATCTCCGGCTCTTTGCCCATCCCCATTTCAGCGCCGGCCACTTTGGCGGTATAACCGGAAATAAAATGATATATCGCTTGCTCGGGGCTAAGTCTTGCAATGGGGGGGAGTACTCCTGAGGCGTCACAAGTCAACATCAGAATATTCTTAGGATGTCCTCCCATTTTTTCCAATACGGCATTCTCAATAAAACTGAGTGGATACGATGCCCGCGTATTCCCGGTATGAGTATCGTCGTCGAGATCAAGCAATCTGGTGACCGGGTCAAAGATGACATTCTCCAAAATCGTCCCAAATTTCCTCGTGCAAGCATATATCTGTGGCTCGGCCACGGGAGAAAGCCCGATCACTTTAGCATAACAGCCATTTTCAAAATTAAAAATCCCTTCGTCGCCCCAGCCATGCTCATCATCGCCGATAAGCCGGCGTTTAGGGTCTGCCGAAAGAGTGGTTTTGCCGGTTCCGGATAAACCAAAGAAAAGAGCCACATCCCCTTCTTTTCCCATGTTGGCCGAACAGTGCATGGTCATAATGCCGTCCAGCGGCAGAAAATAATTAAAAACCGTGAATATGGACTTTTTTATTTCCCCTCCGTAACCGGAACCCCCAATAATGCAGAGTTTCTGGTCAAAACTGAGAAGAATGAACGTCGACGTTAACGTGCCGTCTATTTCAGGTAACCCCTGGAAGGACGGCGCCGAAATTACCGTAAACTCCGGCACAAATTTCCGCAGTTCATCATTGGTGGCCGGCGGGATAAACATATTCCGCGCAAAATGCGAATGCCAGGCATATTCAGTAATGATCCGCACCGGGAGTCTATAGTTGGGATCCGCCCCGCCATAACAATCCTGCACGAACAGGTCCCGCCCCTGAAGAAATCCCAGCAGACGCTGATAGACAGCGTTGAATTTATCGACGCTGAATGGCCGATTGTACTGTCCCCACCAGACATTTCCTTCGCTATTCGGCTCCCGAACAATAAATTTATCATTGACGGCCCGGGCCGTATGCTTGCCGGTATTGACAATAAAAGGACCTGCGATAGAAATCTTCCCTTCGCCCCGAAAAATTGCTTCTTCATAGAGCGCTTCGGTCGGAAGGTTCCAATAGACATTATTCAAATTCCGAAAACCGTGATTCGCCAGATCGAAATCACTCTTGAGGTCCTTAGCCTGACTCAAAGCAGGCGATTTTATATCAAGTAAATAATGGCTCATTTCCAGTCTCTCCTGTATCTTCTGTCGCCAATATAGATTTCATTCGGTGATTCAGGGTCAAGCGCCCACTTGATTCGGGCGACACCTTCGGTGATTTCCTTGATCGTGCCGCAGTAGCTCAGCCGTAAATGACCCTCCATGCCAAATTCTTTGCCAGGAATCGCCACTACCAGAGCCTTTTCGAGCAGAAATTTGGATAACGCCACGGAATCCTTATAATAAGCGGTAAAATCCGGCAGGCAGTAGAAAGTCCCATCCGGCGGAGTAATCTTGACGCCGGTGAAAGCGCGCAGTTCATTGACCATCACATTGCGATTATTCTCAAGAGTCAATCTTAGTGATTCAACGCCGCTTTGTACCCCATTAAGAGCCCCTGCGGCCGCTTCCTGAAGTACCACCGATGGGCATGTCATATTCTGCCCCTGAACATTTATCATCGCCTCGATTATTTTTTCATTGGCAACCGTCCAACCGATTCTGAAACCCGTCATCGCATACATCTTGGATACCCCATTGACCACGATTAGCTTCGAATTAGCGGAATTGTCCTTGGCGTATTTGTAGCATGAGACGGCGCTCTTCTTGTCGAATACCAGCTTATGATAGATGTCATCCATGATAAGATATATGCCCCTTTTCTCGCAGAATTCAACCAGCTCGGCGATAAGCTCCTCTGGATAAACCGCTCCTGACGGATTATTGGGACTATTGACTATTATCGCCTTGGTATGGGAACTGACCACATTAGTAATTTCCTTAATTTTCGGAACAAAGCGCCCATCTCCGGGCGTCACAATCGCCGGTACGCCATAACACATCTTGACAATCTCCGGATAGCTGACCCAATAGGGAGCAAGGATAATCACTTCATCCTGCGGGTCAACCAGGGTCACCATGATATTATATATGGCATGCTTGGCGCCGCTCGAGACAATCACATTCTTGGTTCCGATAGTCTTCCCATAGTAATCCTCGGTATAACGGATAATCGCTTTAATCAGCGAGGGAATCCCCTTTGTATTAGTATATCGTATATCGGCGGTCGTCAATTTAGCGGCGGCGCTCAATATAGCGTCCATTGGGACCTTGCTTTTTGGCTCGCCTGCTCCGAGATGAATTACGGGCTCGCCCCGATCGCGCAATTTTCCCGCCGCCTCATTTAATTGCAGAGTCGGCGACTGCTTTATTTCACGGGCCAGTTTACTTATGGTCATATCCTATCCTTTCATCAGCATAGCAATGGCCGTGACATCAACAATGTCCTGCCAGGAACAGCCGCGAGACAGATCATTGCACGGTTTAGCCAGCCCCTGAACAATCGGGCCGGTGGCCGTGGCATTGGCCAGCCTCTGAGTCAATTTATATGCGATATTTCCTGCGTCAAGGTCCGGAAATATCAAAACATTGGCTTTTCCCGCGATCCGTGAACCCGGCGCTTTCGATTTGGCGATTTCCGGTACAATGGCGGCATCGACCTGAAATTCACCGTCAACCTTCAAATCAGGATAATCTCTTTTCAATATTTCCAAAGCGGCAACAACTTTATCAACATCGGGATGCTTGGCCGACCCCTTCGTGGAAAATGAAAGCAATGCAACTCGCGGTTCCTCACCGGTCAGATTCTTCATTGTCTCGGCCGTCGAAACTGCAATTGATGCCAACTGCTCCACATCCGGATTTGGCACTACCGCCGAATCGCCATACATAAATATCTTATTGACCTTATCCCGATACTTGGGCACTGTCATCATAAACGCCCCTGATACTGTCTTTATCCCCGGCGCCAGGCCAATTACCTGAATCCCGGCGCGAAGCACATCTCCGGTTGTATTGATAGATCCGGCCACGGCGCCGTATGCCATCCCGCGTCGAACCAGCATCGCCCCGAAAAAAAGATACTTCTTCATCGTTTCCGTTGCTTCCTGCTCGGTAATCCCTTTCTCTTTGCGGAGTCCGTAAAACTCCTCTGCAAAAGAGGGGAGAAGCTCCGATGTTGCCGGATCAATCACCTGTACTTTATCAAGCTTAAGACCGTACTTCTTGGCCAGCTTAGAAATTTCATCCTGATTGCCAAGCAAAATCACATCGGCGATTTTTTCAGCGATTATCCCTTTGGCCGCCTGTATGGCACGCGGTTCGATCCCCTCGGAAAGAACCGCCGTTCTTTTCTTGGTGCGCGCCTTTGCTTTAATTTTATCAAGTATATTTTGGCTCTTTTTGCTTTTGGCTGGCATTTTATTATTCCTCACAATCTACCTGAATATTTATAATTCTTTAGTGTCGTGTCTCAGGAATAGGTCGAATAATAATTGTAGGTCGAAACCCCTGCGCTTGTCCGCCTGTGGCGGGGTTTCGACGCTCGGGCACATGCAATTTGCGCCAAACACTCAACATACTCGCGGGACAAAACATTAGTTCTCTCTCAAATCCGGGTCGGCCAGATACGCCTCTATAAATTTATCAATATTCCCGTCCATGACCGCCTGCACGTTCGATGTTTCCACATTTGTCCGATGATCCTTCACCATGTTATAGGGATGGAAAACATAACTCCTGATCTGGCTTCCCCATTCAATCTTCTTCTTGGTCTTTTCAATCGCCGCCTGCTTCTTCTTTTGCTCCTCAACCTGCATCTGGTATAGACGCGACCGCAACATCTTCATTGCCACGTCTCGGTTTTTTATCTGGCTCCGCTCATTCTGGCACTGCACTACGATGTTAGTCGGGATATGTGTGATCCTCACCGCCGATGATGTCTTATTTACATGCTGTCCGCCTGCGCCTGAGGAGCGATAGGTATCAATCCGCAAATCATCTTCCTTAATCTCGATCTCAACACTATCCTCAATCTCCGGATAGACAAAAACCGACGCAAACGATGTATGCCGCCTGCTATTAGCGTCAAATGGAGAAATCCTCACCAGACGATGCACCCCCGATTCCGCCTTCAAATACCCGTACGCATATTCGCCGGTTATCTCTATAGTCGCCGATTTGAGCCCCGCCTCTTCGCCGGAAAGATAATCCAGAAGGCTGACCGCAAACCCTCTTATCTCGCACCACCGATTGTACATCCTGAAAAGCATATCCGCCCAGTCCTGCGATTCGGTCCCGCCTGCGCCCGGATGAATAGTCAAAATAGCATTGCGGGCATCATCCGGACCGGACAGAAGCGTCGTCAGCTCCAATTTCTCCAGCTCTGTCACCATCTTCTCTAACGACAAATTTATATCTGCCATATCCTGAGAATCGCCGTTATCTCCGGTGAGAGAGAGAAACTCATCGAGGTCGCCCAGCTCTGAATTGAACCGCTCTACCTTCTCTAACCATTTTTTATGCTCGGATATTTCTTTCAAGATGGTTTGGGCTTTTTGATTATCGGCCCAGAAATCCGGGGCGGATGTAAGCTGTTCTAACTTGTTAATTTTTTCACGACGTCCATCAAGGTCAAAGGAACCTCCCAAGTTTGGAAAGTCGTGTCTTCAAATCAGATATCATATCTTTTGCTTCATTGGCCATTTTACAATTCCTTCAAAATATATGGATATAATAACCCCCTTTCCCCCCAAATGTCAATTCCTTTTTAGATGGGAGTTTGGATAGGATGAAGTATATGTTTTGGCAAGAATGGCCCAAGAATTGTCTCGTCCAGCCATTGACGGACATCTATAAATCAAAGGGTACCCTGTCCAGAATACGGCCTTAGACGGACGTCGGATGGGCTTTTTCAATATGCCCGAAAAGTCCGATTGACAAACCGACTATTTCCAATATATATATATTATGAATCTCAGCCATTATGACTACGACTGGCCGACCGATTTAGCGAGATGTCCTGAGTTTTGGGAACGGTCGAGCTATCGATGGTTTATTGGCTGACGGGACAACGGCATCGAAATCGATCTTGAACTGGTAGTCCGCATATACCCATCCGTCGCTTCGCTCTGGACGGGGCACCGCGTTGTCTCTCATGCAACAGTTTGCAAAGGAGGGTATTGATTTTGCATACCCAACTCAATCACTATATATCCGAACCGCCCAACCCAAGAACGGTTGAGGGTATGTCAATGCTGCCGCGCGTTCCTGACATCAGCCGGCCAGATGATATAGGTCCAAGCGTCGACGATGAGTCGTTCTCTACCCAATCTCTTATGGAGTCGGTGAGCGACACTGCGCAGGGCGCCAAGATAATTATCGTCTCTAATCGGGAACCTGTCATTCACGAACTGACAGCGCGCGGCATCAAAGCACTGCGTCCCGCCAGTGGATTGGTGGCCGGATTGGAGCCGATTGTGCGCGCTGTCCATGGAACATGGATAGCTCACGGGTCCGGCTCGGCGGATCGACAGGCCGTCGACCAGAATGATTGCGTCGGAGTACCGAGAGAAAATCCCGAATATCTTTTAAGGCGGGTCTGGCTGACGCGCCAAGAGGAGGCCGGATATTACTATGGATTGTCGAATAGCGCCTTATGGCCGCTTTGCCACATTGCCCACACCCGCCCAGTATTTAATCGGTCTGACTGGGAACAGTACAAAGTTGTCAACGCCAAGTTCTGCGACGCCGTTTTGGAAGAGGTCGGCGGCGACCGAGCGATTGTGTTTATTCAGGATTATCACCTCGCTCTTTTGCCTCGACTAATCAAGAATCGACGTCCCGATCTGACTTTAGTGCAGTTTTGGCATATTCCCTGGCCCAATCGCGAGGCCTTCCGCATTTTTCCTTGGGGTGAAGAACTGCTGGACGGCTTGCTTGGCAACGACCTTCTTGGATTCCACATTCAGTATCACTGCAACAATTTTCTTGATACTGTTGATCGTGCTATCGAAGCCAAGGTCGATTACGAGCATTTTCGTATATTCCGGGGCGGCCGTCCAACTTCAGTGCGGCCTTTTCCCATCAGCGTCGATCGTAGGCAAATTGAGCGTGATGCACAGCAACCCCCAGTTATGGATCGCTTGAAAGAGCTGTGTGCAGAGTATTCGCAACCACCATCAAAGCAGCAGTTTATCATTGGTGTTGACCGGATAGATTACACCAAAGGAATATTGGAGAGGCTCAGGGGGTTTGATACACTGTTAAAAAACCATCCGGAACTTAGGGGTCGCGTAACCCTGCTCAATTTCGGCGCCCCCAGTCGTATGCATGTTGAGGCTTATCGCGAGTTGAATGACAAAATTGATGACCTGGTTGATGACATCAATTGGCGTCACCAGACGGAGCAATGGGTACCAGTGAAGTTTCTGCGGTCGCACCACGATTATACGACTATTCTGGCCGTCTATCAATTAGCTGATGTGCTACTGGTCACATCGTTACATGATGGCATGAACCTGGTAGCCAAAGAATTCGTTGCCGCTCGTCCAGATGAATCGGGAGTGTTAATTCTTTCTACTTACACAGGTGCAGCCCGGGAGTTGGAGGACGCCTTATTGGTGAATCCTTACGATACCGACTTACTAGCGGAGCGAATATATCAGGCCCTTACAATGCCACAACATGATAGACAACAAAGAATGAAGCGCCTAAAGGAGGTTATAGCGAATAATGACATTTATAAATGGGGCAAGCGCATCTTCAGGGAGCTTCATTATACCCATAAAGGAGGTGAACGATGAAATTGCCGTGTAATCGGATATGGGTTTTTGACTTTGATGGAACGATCTCACACCTCGTACCGGAACGGGAAGCGGCAGTGCTGGACGCGGAGTGTCGCTCACTGTTATCTGAACTGGCAGACGACCCCAGTCAGATTGTTGCGGTGATTTCGAGCCGGTGCCTCGATGACCTTATAGGCCGCATCGACATTGACAACGTTATACTCGCTGGCTCAAGCGGTCTCGAGTGGCTGATTGCTGGAACTGACCGTCTCGTGCCTGATTCGCGCGCTGTCGATCGACTGGACCGGGAGCGTAAACACCTCGTTCCAGCCCTCAAGCGACTGGCGCGGATACCGGGCGCGGAAATAGAGGATAAGATGTGGTCGGCGGCTGTGCATTTTCGACATTCCGATTCGGCGGGTCGCGGTGAAGTGGCCAGACAACTCGGCGTTCTGCAATTGCTGCACGGGGTGGCAGTTCATTATGGTCCGGAGGTTGCCGAGGTGCAGTTTCTTGTCGGAGTCAGCAAGGAGATCGCCGTCAAGACGCTTATTCGGCTTAATAAGTCTCGGTATGAGGGCGGCAATCTTCTCTATGCAGGAGACGATCAGAACGATGCGCAAGCAATGAAATGGGTGCTAGCGCAAAATGGGATCGTGTACGTCATCGGCGGTCGAATCGACGTTCCGCGTTCGCACCCGGTCGATAACCCCACTGACCTAGCACGAACCATTCGGCGCGAAATCGGCAACCCCTCTGATCGGTAAACCGGTAACCCGCCTTGTCGGGGTACCCCGTCCAAAGTCCGCCCTTAGGCGGACGTCGGATGGGTTTTTCAGAATATGCTAAAATGCCCATCTCGACACTTGCCTCAATAATTCGACCACTAAATCCGGCACTTTGCCCCCCCATCCAATTTCCCTACAAGCCGGTACCCCGCCCTGTGCGCCACGCCCAAACTTGTTTGGGGGCGCTTTTTCCCCTCTCCCTCCGGGAGAGGGCTTAGGGGTGAGGGTTTCCCCCCCAATTTCCCTACAACATCGATGTTATTTCCAACCCCGCCCCATATATAGGAGGATATAAATATGCCCGTTAGCAAAAAATGGCTGATCGCCAACCGCCGCAACGCCTACAAACACGGCCATTATTCCAAATTTGATCTCGTGGGATCAATCCTTAATCGATTCCCAGCAGAATGCTCCAAAATGAACCCACCCATTTTGCCTCACAATTCACTTTATCCGACATCACGAACAACTCTTCCGACAACAACTTGTCGACATGATGTCCATTTTAAATTGTGATTTTAAAAAAATGAAAAAACAAACCCAATTTTTTACGCCCAGCCCGGGGCCGCCCCAAATAAAAGCGGCGGATTTCAAAATCCGCCGCTCATAATTGCGCTGAAATTCCGATTATTTGGCGGGATATTTCGGCGCCGGGCCGCCCTTGTATAGGTAATTAATAAGATAAGTGACGTCAAGCGCATTTGTGACGCCGTTGCCGTTTGTGTCCCCGGCCTCCAGCGGATTGGGCGCCGCGCCATTTTTGTATAAGTAATTTATTATTCGCGTGACATCCAGTGCATTTACGGACCCGCTATGATCGGCGTCGCCGGCGACATAAGAATAGACTACTACCTGTTTCACGCTGGACCAGCCTCCGATCGCGTAATATTCATCCATTGCCTGCGCTGTGATATCACAAATTCCGGCTGTCACCCAGGCATGCGTTATCTTGCAGGTGTCGCCTGTATCATAAGGTCCATACCACTCAGAAGTATCGCCGGGTTGCCAGACGAATCGGTAATACTGCCTGTCGCCCTCCGGTTCTACCGCAATCGTCGCGAATTCATAGTTTCTGTTAACCAAGGCGGAATCATTACCCGTGGGGGTTGATGGAATATCCGACGCGCTATTCTTCCATTCATTATTCTTTATCTTAAGGTCGATCTGAATTTGAGCGCTCCCCAGCCAGGTGAGCGAAACGCTGAGGTCAAGATCGTGAACATCCCTTTCAAGAGCCGCCTGGAGAGAAGGCGTGTAGTAACCGGGTTGAAGATATCCTCCCACAACAACGCCGTGCCCGCCGTCGAAATAGCAAGTTGGAAAACCATAGACATTAAGCTCGCCTCCAATCCTGTTATTGGCTTTAGAATTCACGTCCGTCACCATAGCCGCAAAGAACATTGGGTAAGCATGGCTATTATAAATGCCGTCGAGAGCTTTCCTCGTGTTCGGACAGTATGGGCACCACGTTGCGGTGGCTTCTTCAATGAAAGACGTATGCGTGTAGCTCCCGTATGCAGTGTCAACCCACTGAGTATCGACCCGGGCGGCGGCTGTTGCGTCAACATAATAGGCATCAAATGGATATCCGCTCGGTGGGTTGGAATATCCCTGGTGCGATTCGTTGTTGAACGCCACCGCTATTACCATGATATTATTCTGCTGGACATCGCCAAACCCCACTGAAGCCCCATTCCAGATAATTGTCCGAGTTATTGAATCCATGTAGGGGAGCGAAACGGTCGTATCGTATCCCCAATCAAGAAAACCATAACGATATGGTTTAAGATCATCGGAAATGTATCTTGACGTTGGCTCAACGACATATATTCTGATTCGGCCATCATAATTGTGGGTCGCTCGAGATTGCATTTTGGGGGCGAGCGATGGGACAAAACCCTCTTCGCCGCCATATCTGCAATAATTCTCTGTCACTGCCGCCAGGCTTAGCGCCGGAATTATCAGCGCTATAGCGAGAGCGGCGAGCATGATACCTTTAGCGCTTCTTGCTACCATAATAGAACCCTCAGCTGTAGTTAAAAATAGTTAATGTTTATTTCTCCGATATCAAAAATCTATAATTCTTCACAATCGAAAAGTAATTCCCGCTGAAATATTCAACGAAGAGTATTGATAGCGAGTAAGAGTCGAATTATTATGCGTATAGTCAAATTGCACGACCGGCTCGGCGGTTATTCCGGAACCCAGTACAAATGGTCTCTGGAAATTCAAATAAAATCTTGATTGAGAATCTTTCCGCGCTTTGACTTTTACCATATAATAAATGCCGTTTTCCACGGTCTTAAAGAAATTCTTGTCCCAATAGCCCGCTCCCCCAGTGACAGTAAAACCATTAAGAATAAGAGTCTTAATATTCATAGAAATTGCCTGGCCATCATACACGGATGCCCATGGGGAAAGAAAACCGGTCGAAAAACCATTGACAAACTTATCACCAAAATTCGAGAATTTGCGATAAGTGTATGTGATATTGAATCCTGTCTTTGAGCCAATCGGCCTTGAAAATCTCGGAGAGATATAAATAGAATGCAAGTTATCGTCAACCAGAAGTGATCTTACATATGATTCCTGAGTGTTGATTTTATCCTCAAGTGGTTTGAGGATGCTGGTCACCGTGTCACCAAAGCGGCGATACCCCATGGAGGCAAAACCGGACTCCAAATCAAGACTGTTGGACCAGGGCAAAGTGAGATTAATCCCCGCAAATAGCTTTAATGTATTTTTATCCGCCCCATTGAAATTTGTATACTGCAGAGAATTATAAGCCAAGCCTGTGCGCAAGTGGATATTGTCTTCTGCTTTAAATCCAACCGAGAGTCCGGCATCATAATTTGTGTTATTAAAGGACTCGAATTGGGTGCGATAGAATCTTGCGGCAAAGGCAGCATTGACAAGAATAGTCAGGCGAGAATTCTTATCGGTGGGTATATATTTGATGCCTGCCCCACAAAGCAGATTACTCAAGTTAAACATTTTCCCATAATAGGTATAATCGGAATTTAGATTCAGTTCGGTTTTGGAATGAGGGTAGAAATTGACCGCCGCCTTAATGGCTGAATAGGAATTTTCTATTTTACTGGAATCGCTAAGCATATTGCCCGTATATCCGCCATTTGTAGCTACTTCCATTCGGATATTGGCAAATGCAATCTGACAAAAGACAAGAAGAAAAGAGGCAAAGATGTATCTGGAGTATCTCAATTTAAAATCCTCAATAAGGACGACATACCCCGCCTACACAGCATCCACTCAGGATTATTCCTGAACCAATTCCGTTTCCAGGTCCAAAACCGACGTCAGAATCAAGGCTACACCGATTATTTGCTAAGGCGCGGGCGGAAAAAAGATGTCGGTCAAACTCGGATGAATTTAGGCTTTCCGCTTCAGGTATATTTGATAGTTCATTATCCACATGAAAAAGAGCTACTGATGAGCTATCTGGTGAAGCTCCCTGCCTATCGCCCCGAAATGCGTCTTGCGGAAAGTCATTGAAACCATCCCCATCAAGGTCCACAAACTCCCTAACCCCCGAATCCCCGGCTGTCAGGTCAAAACTGAGAGCAAAAAAAAGGGCGAGAAAAGTGATTAAACTCGCTGAAATCGTCACTTTAGATATGAGCTTCACCGATGTTGCCTTCCTGCAGTAAGACATACTTATTCAATCTAAACACAATATATCGTATTTTAACATTGGGTCAAGCTGAAATTTTAGCCAAATCCTGCTTCATTCTTTGACTTCATAGAATTATATTCCGGCAAGACATGAAAACCATCTTATCGACAGCCGAAGCTTTTTGCGTCCAGAATGGCCTCCTTGAAAAAGGGGATAGGATTTTGGTCGCCTTTTCCGGAGGACCGGATTCAACCGCTCTTCTGATAATATTAGACAAACTTTCTCGGAAGGTCGGATTTGGATTGCGCGCTTGCTACATAAACCATAATATCAGGCCAAAAGCGGCGAGAAGGGAGATAACTTTCTGTTCAAATATATGCGTTCGCCTGAAAATTCCTTTGATTGTCGTTGAGGCAGACATTCCGCGCTTTTCCAAAGAGAAGAAATTATCTCTGGAAGAGGCTGGAAGAGAATTTCGCTGTCTTGCTTTCGCCCGAGTAGCCGCTGAAGAAAAATGCAATAAGATCGCTCTGGGACATCACCGCGATGATATAGTTGAAACAATATTATTTCGCCTCTTTCGGGGAACGGGTCCGCAGGGAATCTGGCCAATCAAGCCAGTTTCAGGCAATGTCATCCGGCCATTATGCGAAATTAGCCGATGGGAAATTGAAAAGTATTTACGCAAGTTCAAGGTCGGTTACATGACTGATATGTCAAATCTGAATGAAAATTTCAGCCGAAACTTCATCAGAAACCGAATAATCCCAGAAATCGAGAAAGGTTTCGGGACAAAATTCCGAAGTGGGCTGATTAATTTTGCCAAAATCCTGTCTGAAGAGGATAAGCATCTAAGCAGGATAGCCCTTAATAAATTTCGTCGAATTTCCCTTAAAACTCCAGGCGGGAAAATAATTATTGATTTAGGGGAACTGGCAGATTATGATTTGTGGTTGCGACGGAGAATTATTAGGCTGTCGCTACAAGTACTGATCGGCCAGCCGGGCGCCGGGAGCTTTGAGGAAGTTGGACGAATTGACAGGATTATTGAAGGTAAACTGACCGCTGTTAATTTGCATGGAAAAGTTAGAGCGATAAAAGAGAAGAACTCATTGTTCCTGATTGGAAAAAAGTGCAGATTAGAGGAAAAAAAATTGCCTATCGGAGAAAAAATATTACTTTCGGGGATAGACTCCAGCCTTGAGTGCAGGTTGATTCCACGATCGAAGGCTCATATCGGCCTTCTGAAGCGAGGATTCAAGGTGGCGATGGATTACAGTAGAGTTGAACCTCCATTGTATGTGAGAGGAATCCGGCCGGGGGATAAATTTACTCCGCTCGGAATGGAAGGAACCAAGAAAGTGGGGGATTTCTTCACCGACCGGAAAATATCTCGAAACATAAGGGATGAAATTCCTCTGGTTCTCGACCGGCAGGGGATAATCTGGCTGGCAGGATACCAAATAGCTGAGAGAACCCGAGTTGACAAAAATACAAAGAACGTTTTGGAAATCGAACTTTTGAGAGGAAAAAGGAATGGAAAGGCAGAAATTTGAGCTCCTCTTGACCGAGGACAAGATAGCCCGCAGGATCAAGGAACTTGGGAAACAGATATCCGAAGATTACGCCAAAAAAGACCCTATCCTTATTGGAGTATTAAAAGGATGTTTTATCTTCATGGCCGATCTGGTCCGGCAGATTTCTATTCCTATCGAGATGGAATTCATTTCCGCCTCCAGTTATAATGGAAATTTTTCGCCCGAGAATGGAGTATCAATGGAAGGAGGTCCCAAGGTCTCTATTAAAGGGAGGCATGTCCTTCTCGTTGAAGGAGTAGTTGATTCCGGTTATACGGTGCACACCATAATGGACAAATTGAAACTTCAGGAACCAGCTTCTATTCAGGTTGTTACGCTTCTCGATAAACCGGAATGCCGCAAAGTTGAGGTCAAGATAGCCTTTAAGGGATTTGACGCTGGAAAAAATTTCGTAATTGGGTATGGTTTGGACGCCGCTCAGAGATATAGAAACCTGCCGTTTATTGGTAAGGTGGTGGAGAAAAAGCAGCCTGTTTAAATATTCCCCGAGCATTTTGCCGATAAGATTGTATATTGCCTTAGGAGTTTAAGATTGATGAATCATAACGACGATAAGAATAAATTTTCTGGCTCTCCTCAGAAGAGGCCGGGTCGATCTGCAAAAGATGATCCTGATGGAAAAGATTCATTTAGCTGGAAAGGGCCGGCCAGGTCGCTTATTTTCTGGGTTGTCATAATTCTTGCCTTTATCTTTGCCTACAGCCTCTACACGTCCTCGAGTAAAGATTCCGCCGACATATCCTATAGCGAATTTCTGAAGCAACTGGATTCCGGAAATATCGCATCGGTAACATTCATAGAAAAGGAAATCGAAGGACATCTGAAAGCAGAGACGGTTCTACCCTCCGGTAGCGCCACCGGCAAATTTCTGAAATTTAAGGCTCGAATTCCTTTTGATGATAACAGCTTCAACCTTGTGGATCGACTCGAAAAAGCCGGCGTCATAATCAGCGCCAAAACCGAGGGACCAAATTATTTATCCGTCTTGATTTCCATCGCTCCATGGTTCTTGCTGATTTTTATCTGGCTCTTCTTCCTTCGTCAGATGCAGGGCGCCTCTGGCCCGAAAGGGCTGTTTTCTTTTGGCAAGAGCCGCGCCAAGCTCATGACTGACGAGCGGCCGAAAGTCACCTTCAATGATGTTGCCGGAGTTGATGAAGCAAAAGAAGAATTACGCGAAATAATAGAATTTCTGAAAGACCCGGGTAAATTCCAAAAACTGGGAGGCAAGATACCTAAGGGCGCCCTACTTCTTGGTCCTCCGGGATCGGGCAAAACTTTATTGGCGCGTGCCATAGCCGGCGAGGCAGGCGTGCCATTTTTCTCCATGTCCGGTTCTGATTTTGTGGAGATGTTTGTCGGCGTGGGGGCAAGCCGCGTGCGCGATCTCTTTGAGCAAGGGAAAAAGAATGCACCGTGCATAATATTTATAGACGAAATCGATGCAGTGGGAAGGCACCGCGGCGCCGGTTTGGGCGGCGGCCATGACGAACGCGAGCAAACATTAAATCAGCTTTTGGT
>CAZCFT010000014.1:0-38486 GCA_964498015.1 uncultured Ignavibacteriaceae bacterium | reverse complement strand
GATACACCATTCTACACACAAAACTTGACATTACCGCTGACAGAAATAAAGAAGGAAATCGTGGAATATAAACGGAAGGGGTGGGAATCGAACCCACCGGAGACGGCATAACCGCCTCCCCACGGTTTTGAAGACCGCAAGGGCCACCAGACCCTTTCCGCTTCCGAGAAGATTATAGCAAATTTCGGTGATTAAAACAATATGGGTGGAGCGATGGAAATTGCAGATGATGTGGTGGCTTGATTCATTAAGCCCAAGGTTTGATAAATCAAACCCCTACAATCATTGGATTTCATATCGACCGTACCGGCATTTCGCACGGGTCGTCGATCAGAATGCTCTCTTTAATCGCAAACGCCTCGGCGTACTTCACGCCGACCTTATGGCCATAATGTCGGGCAGTGATAGTCATATATTCGAATATGTCAACGCCGGGTCTGTATATCTCGCGTGATGATGGTGTACCGTCGAATTGTGATTTGTACGCCGCAACTGCTTTAAGCTTGCGCTCGAATTGCTCGGTCACATCGACAAAAAAGGAATGCTGACTGTCGCGAAAAGATGACGTATAGATAATCTTACGGGGACGATGCGGTTCGCCTTCCAAGTCAAGCTTTTTCAACCCGGCCAGAAAGCAGGCGTCATATCCCAGCAAAGATGTCGACAGATGATCGGGGTGACGTTGCACCCAATAAGGCAGAATGACCATATCCGGGCGAGTGTCTTTTATGACCTGCGCTATTTTGAGTTTGTTTTCCTGATTTACTTCTACGGCGGCATCGGGCAGTCTCAAATTGGCGCGGAAAGTCACGCCCATTATTTTGGCGGCTTCTTTGGCTTCGGCGCCGCGTTCTTCCGCCGTCCCTTTGGTTCCCATTTCCCCTTCGGTCAGGTCAAGAATGCCGATCCTCTTCCCTTTATCGGTCAACTTAATAATCGTCCCGCCGCAGGTGATTTCAATATCATCGCGATGCGCAGCGATGGCGAGAACATCAAGCTTAATATCACCCATTCAACACCTGCTTGTAATAATCTTCATACTGCGAAACTATCTTCAAAGCATTAAATCTTTCATTCGCCAGTCTTCTTGCGTTGCGCTTAAACTCGGCCAATCTATTTTTGTCAGTCAATAATTCAATTCCCGCTCTGGCCATCGAGTTTGTATCCCCTACCGGGAATAAAAAACCGTTTACTCCCTCGTCGACAACCTCCACAAGCCCCGTCCCTGATGTCCCAATTACCGGCGCCCCGCAGGCCATTGCCTCCAGCGCCGCCAGACCGAATGATTCTTCTTCCGATGGAAGCAGGAAAAGATCCGCCAGTGGAAGAACCGCCTCCACTCTATCCTGATTCCCCAGGAAAATAACCCGATCATTCAGATTTTTCTTATTCACCTGTCTGCGAGCCAATATGGCATCAGGTCCTTCACCTATTAAGAGTAATTTGGACGGAAGCGCCTTCGATATTTTGTCGAAAATATCGATGACATCGATAACTCTTTTCACCGGCCGGAAATTCGAGATGTGAGCAATAATATATTCATTGTCTTCGGCAAATGAGCGCCTCCTGCAGGCTGTACTATCCGTGTTGAACCGTGATCCATCGAAAAAATTATGAATGACCCTGATTTCTTTTTCAATTTTGAATATCTTCTTGGTTTCTTCCGCCAGATAATTGGAGACTGCCGTGATGCCATCGGAAGCATTTATTGAAAAGCGCGTTATATCATAGTATGAAGGATCAGACCCGACAAGCGTTATATCCGTGCCGTGTAAAGTGGTGATAACCTTCGGGATTTTGCATGTCACCAGCTGTTTGGCCAGAAAAGCGGACGTAGCATGCGGAATGGCATAATGCACATGAAGAATTTCAAGATTGAACTGGCAGACCACTTCGGCCATCTTGGCCGCCAGAGAGAGGGTATAAGGCGGATGCTGAAAGAGCGGGTAGGCGGTTGTCTCCACGCCGTGGAAAAAGAGATTCTGCTGAAATTTATCCAGCCTGAAAGGCAGGGCATAACTAATAAAATGGACCTGATGGCCTCGCAAGGCCAACTGCTGTCCCAATTCGGTTGCAACGATACCGGAACCGCCGGCGACTGGATAGCATGTTATACCGATATTCATCTTCAACTCAAAAACTCAGATATATATAACAGTTGATGATCTCTGTTGTTCACATCAATCTTCTCAACGATGAAATCGACGACTTTAGGTCCATATTTCGCCATGTAATAATTAATATTCAATGACCTTTCCTGAAAATTTTTCGCAGGAAAAAGAGCTGATGCCAATTTATAAATCTGATTGCGGGTTGATTCCATTTTCTTTTTATGATGGTCGTAAATCTTTTTCTCAAGAGCGTTCAAAGCGAAATCAATCTTGCCATAAGTCTGTTTTCCCATCGGCTCAAGTGATTCGTCAAACTGGCGAACCGCCATGAAAAATCTCTGGTAATCCTCTTCGAATTTGCCGCGGAATTCGGCAATCTTTGCCTCCATCTCTTTCGGAAATGAGTGCGCGGTAACTCTATTAATCAATTCCTCAACATCTCCTGTTACATCAGACAGACCTATCGATAAGTCACGGAGAAATATCTCATGCCTTCTCTCTACTATTGTCAGGGCCGGTCTAAAATAATAATAAGGTTGCGCCAGGTTAAACAATTCAAAGAGTTTTCCTATCTGGCTGAAATAGGCAATTTCCGAAGGACCGCCCGCCTGTGCGACAACCGGAAACAGGTATGATTGCCAGAGCGGACGGGTCAAGACATCGGGCGAAAATTTTTCAGGATGTTTATCAATTAAATCAAGAAATGCCGAAAGGCCAAGCTTTTTGTCTTCAACCAGGAAGGCATCGTTGGCAAAATGAATCGCAATTCTATGGGGAGTATGATAAAACAGATGAACGGCGGAATCCTTTTTTTCTACCTGAAGATGATAGCCATCATCTTCCAAACTATCGGCGGTCTCCTGCATCAATTCTTTCATTCTGTAATGCCCCTCTGCCAATCGCTTGAAAAATCCCTTGGAAAGCGCCTTCACTTCCCTGTCCGCCGGCGAGAACATGACCAGCCCTAAATCGGGAAGTATATCAAGCATGAACTGCCCAAAGGCGTGGACGAAATCATTTTTCAAGGAATAGGCGGAAAAGAGACGCTGGTATAGTTCGCCGGTGAATTCGGATGCGCCGCAAACTTTCTGAGTTGTATCTATAAGCTTATCATAAGCTTCTTCATTATCAAGCAGTATTTCGGCGGCGGGGACTCTCGCCCCGGGTGGATGGTCATAACTCAGCTTTTCGATTTCACCTTGCTGATTGAGCATAAGGGCGTGATTAATTTCCTCAAAATCATGATCATCGGCGGCTATCCAGAAAACGGGGACTACCGGACGATGCAGTTCTCTCTCCAAAATATGAGCGCGCTTGACAATTCCAATAGCTTTATAAAGAGTCAACAGAGGCCCGCCATAAAGCCCGGCCTGCTGGCCCGCGAAAATGCAGAGGG
The DNA here is from genome assembly GCA_964498015.1 of uncultured Ignavibacteriaceae bacterium. Lineage (GTDB taxonomy): Bacteria > Zixibacteria > MSB-5A5 > GN15 > PGXB01 > CAWEZN01. Next base: position 34,979 of record CAZCFT010000014.1, on the reverse strand, counting down.
AATTGTCACGACGCAAATTTTCGATAGAAATAAAAGTCCCTGCCTTGGCGCGAAATTCCGTATTCTGACGGTACAGTATATCGGATAAGACAATCCGGTCAACTCTGGAGTTTTCTATCCTGCCGGCGACATGTTCCGGACTTCCGGAGAGAAAATATTTTCTTATCGCCGGTTTTTCATCCAGAAAATCAAGAAAAAGATTACTGAGATGGAACTCTTTAATCAGCTTGACCGACTGCTCCTTCATTTTCCAAACTTTCTTTTTGAGGTTGAATGGTTTCTCGTTTCAGGAAAAAGGCAATGACATCATCAATCAAAGTATATACGACAGGCACTACCACCAGTGTCAAGAGCGTGGAGCTGATTAGCCCGCCGATTACCGCACGGGCCATTGGCGCGCGCATTTCCGCCCCGGGTCCTAAACCGAGAGCGAGCGGAAGCATTCCAAAGACCATGGCAAAAGTAGTCATGAGGATTGGTCGCAACCTGATTGGTCCGGCTATTAAAATCGCTTCCATGCGCGGGACTCCACGATAACGATTCTGTTTTATAAAGTCGATCAAGAGGATAGCATTTTTTGTCACCAACCCCATCAGCATTATTATTCCTATCAGCGACATGATCGAAATTGAATTCCCGAACACAAGCAAAGCCACAATTGCTCCTACTAATGACATCGGCAAAGAAAACATAATAGAAAACGGGTCAAAAAACGATTCAAACTGCGACGCCAACAATAAGTAAACAAATATTACCGCCAATCCCAGCGCAAGGAAAATATATCCGAATGATTCCTCCTGCATCTCCCCAAATCCCGTCTTTCCGATATAATATCCCGGGGGTATGTCAATATCCTTGGCGACTTTCATGATATCATTAATTGCAGTGCCGGAGAAAACGTTGGAAGTGACATTACTGCCGACACGAATCTCGCGGAGTCGATCATATCGATTATATTTGCCGATCGACGAACTCTTCTCTATCTGCGCTATATGAGAAAGCGGCACAAGAAAAGTGCGCTTCCCTACGATTTCTTTATTGCTGGCGATAAGCAAACGACCGATATCATCCGCAGTTGCCCGATCGGATTCTTTCAACCGGACCCGAACGTCATATTCCTTATCTCCTTCTTTATATCTGGTCGCCACTTCGCCGTCAACAAGACTACGAATCGTTGACGCAACCTGAAAGACGTTAAATCCGAGATCATTAGCGAGATCGCGATTTATGGCAATTTTAAGCTCCGGTTTCCCTTCCTCGAGATTATTATTGAGGTCAACGACTCCCGGTGTCTTTTTGAAAATACCCTCGACCTTATGGCTCAGGTCGGTCAATATTGCCAAATCATTGCCCCGAATGGAAATTTCCACCTGCCTTGAACTGCCGCCGTGGTCTTCTTCGGTAGCGACTGCCAATTTAATTCCGGGCGCTTTGGAAATTACTTTGCGAACGCTGTCAACCATCGCTTTCGCCGAGAGAGGACGCAGGTTTTTATCCACAAGCTTGACAAAAATCGTACCCTCGTTCACTCCCCGTTGTCCGGAACCTATAGTCGTAAATATTAAATCGACACCCTGAAATTTGGAAATCAGCTCCTCAACTTGAGACATGCGCATTGAAGTGGTCGCAAGGTCGGTACCGGGAGGAGTTTCTATTCCAACAACGAGTTTTCCCTCGTCGGTCTGAGGTATAAACTCTGAGCCTGCCAGCCCGCCCAAAAATAAGGCCACTACGAAAGAAACGACTGAAGCTGTCACTATGATCAACCGATGCTTCAGCGCCCAGCCAAGCGTAGAACGATAGACGCCATTTATATATCCAAAAAATCTATTCCACGGCGCGATAATCTTCAGAATCAGGCGGTAGATTCTCCAGATAACTCTGAAAAATGCAAATCTCGGAGGTTTGGCCTCAGCGCCCTCTTTTCTTAGGAATTTCGAGGAGAGCATCGGTGTCAATGTAAAAGCCACGAAGAGCGAGACTATTACCGCAAATGCAATTGTCATCCCAAATTGATAGAAAAATTTTCCGACGATGCCGCGCATGAAAGCCACGGGAACAAAAACAACGACAATAGAAAAAGTCGTCGCCATCACAGCCAATCCTATTTCTTTAGTGGCATTGTATGCGGCCAGAAACGCCGATTCCCCCTCATCCAGATGTCGAAATATATTCTCTATAACAACAATGGCATCGTCAATGAGCAACCCCACTGCCAGGGAAAGACCCATTAGCGAAAGCATATTTAATGTAAAGCCGAGCGCATTCATGAGAGTGAAAGTGGCAATAATCGAAGACGGTATTGCGACGGCAGAAATAATTGTGGAACGAATATCCGCAAGAAATAGAAAAATCACCAGAATAGCAAGAAAGCCTCCATAGTATATATTCACGAGCACATCATGGATGGAATCCTCGATATAAGTGGAATTATCCACGACAACATTAATCTTGATATCGGGGGGTAGGTCTTTTTGCAAGCGGCGGACTTCGTCTTTAACCGCAGTCGCTACCGATACTGTATTGGCTCCCGACTGTTTTGAAATATCAAGCGTGATGGCATCTTTACCATTGACTCTGGCCAATGATCTCATCTCGGCGACCCCGTCTGTCACGATGGCAATATCCCTCAGATAAACGGGCTGGCCGTGAGGATTGGTAATCACAATATTATTAAAATCAGAGACTTTGATCAATTTTCCCATTGTACGGAGCAGATACTCCGTGTGGTCTTCATTTACTCTACCTCCTGGGATTTCCAGATTTGCCGCCGCAAGGGCCATTTTCACCTGATCTATCGAAATTTCATACGATTCCATTTTATCAATATCAATCAGGACGTTGACTTCACGTTCAAAACCGCCCACAAGGCCGACGGCGCCGACCCCGGGGATCGATTCAAGCCGCTTTTGTATTTCATCTTTTGCCAGAGTCGTAATTTCCTTAAACGGACGCTGGCCAGTGACCGTGAGCGACATAATGGGGCTGCTTTCAGGGTCATACCGGGCAACAACGGGCGCCTCTATATCTTTGGGCAGGTCGCCCCGAATAGCCGATACCTTTTCGCGAACTTCCTGCGCCGCAGATAAAGGGTCTTTTTGCAAAACGAACTCCGCAAAAACAAAAGAATAACCCTCCTGCGAGGAAGACGTAATATGTTTGACCCCGGAAATCGGATTAATAGCATCTTCGATTTTCTTGGTGACCTCAGTTTCAACTGCTTCTGCCCCTGCCCCGGGATAAACTGTCAAGACAGTGACAAAAGGGAAATTGACCTCCGGCATCAGGTCAACGCTCATTTCGTTGAACGACGCGTACCCCAGTACAACCAGGGCAATAATCATCATTACCGTGAAGACCGGTCGGCGTATAGAGACTTCGGCTAATTTCAAAGCTCAACCTCCTTGCCGTCAGTATTCACGAAACGGGCCAAATTGACCTCAATGCCGTCCTCAAGATAGTTCTGACCGACCGTAATCAATGTATCGCCGGCATTAAGTCCACTTTTAACCTCCGAGGACCCATTGAAATCAATTCCAAGAGCGACTTCGCGTGACAGAGCCTTCCCCCCGGAATAAACATAAACATAATCTTTATCGTTTCTGTTGATGACCGCAATACGTGGGACGACAATAATATTATTATATTCGCCGACCGTAATATTGGCCTTGCCAAACATTCCCGGCTTGAACAAATGGGAGGAATTGTCCACTTCTACCTCAACCTGGAACGAGCGAGTAGCCGGATCGGCAGAACGCGCTACCGTAATCACAGTTCCCTTTCCAACCAACAGCGATTCAGCGTCCACGCTCACCTGCACCCCGGCTCCTTCGTCAATAAATCCAATATCATAACCGCTGACGCCGAACTTCATTCTTAAATTATCTGTTGTCGCTACCGTAGCCACTTGCATACCCGGAGCCACATATTCCCCCACTGCGACATTAAGGGATGTTACTGTACCATTGATTGGAGAACGCAGTTCAACCGTTTGCAAAGCGGCGTCATAATTGGCGCGGGAAACTTCATATTCAGTGCGGGAACCGTCAAACTGTGATTCGGAGATAGCCCCCTCGTCAAACAGATATTTCATCTTATTAAAATTTTTCTCCGCATTTTGATAGACGGAGTATGACTGCATATAGCTTGAAGTCGGGCCGCTTTTGTCAAGGCTGACGATAACATCATTTGCTCTTACATAATCGCCCTCTTTGACATCTATCTTTTCCACCGCCTCCGCAATCTTGGCGCGGATTACCGCCTGCTTTTGGCCTTCAAAATTCCCGGTGAATGACTTCTTAAGCTCCTTGGAAATAGCGACTACAGCCTCTCCCTTCACGGAAATTGCCTTCCTATCGTTAACCGTGGCTTGAGTCTTATTGCCCGAGCATCCTGTCAAAGAAATCATAATGATAATTAATGGGGCTATTCCAACAACAATTATTTTGTTCAATTTCATTGCGTTCCTCACTCTGTAATGTCAAGACCGACGGCCTTTTTCAGGCCTGATTTCGCCAGACGATAGTTATATATGGCACGGGCGAAATTGGAACGGGCGCTGGTAAGCGCTGTCTGGGCCGACAATACTTCCAACTGCGTTCCGACACCCGATTGATATCTCAAATCGGCAATGCGCGTTCCTTCCTCCGCTTGATTAATAGTCTCCTTCTGAACATCGAGCGCCTTACGGGCCAGACCCAGATTATCATAGGCCTGCTCAACTTCAAGTCGAATGTCATCATGTGCCTGCTGTTCTGTCAGCACGGCCTGATAATAATCAACTTTCGCTTTCCTCACCTCGCCAATTGTCCGGCCACCGTCAAAAAGAGGAATATTTAGCATGAGCGAGGCATTCCAGGCCTTGGAAGTATTGCCTTCATTCAATCTGAAGTTGTTTGATGATGCCGATACTTCGTAAGTTGTATTAAGGCTTACAACGGGATAAAGCCAGTCTCCTCTCGCAATTCTAACCGCTTTATCATAGCCGTCCTTTTGGTATTCAGCCTGCTTTATTTCAGGCCTGTTTTTTATGGCAAGAGTTGTCAGCGAATCAAGGGAAGGAACGGTAATTGATGCCGTATCGTTCAGGTCGGTGGCAATCACGACTTTTTCTTCAAGCGACAGACCAAGAAATGATTTCAGCCTTTTTTCAGCCATTATTGCCTCTGATTGGGCCCCAATTAATTGAGGCTCCAGATTTCCCTTTTCGACTTTCGCTCTCAGAAGTTCATACTCTGAAATTAACCCCTTCTGGAAATACTTATCGACCACATCAAGGTTGTGGCTCAACTGGTCATAAGCCTTTTGCAGAACATCAAGGTTTGATTGGGCCAGAGATGCGGCAAAAAACATCGACTCGGCCCCAAAAATGATTCCTGATTCCACCTCCCGCAGTTTTTCATGAGAATATTTTTCGTAAACCCTCGCTATCTCAAGAGCCGACCCAACCTTTCCGCCTACATAGAGCGGCTGTGATAAAGAAAGAGCAAAATCAAAATCATTATTCAAGGTTATCGGAATCTTCTCCCCGCCAAAGAAAAGCTCTCGAGGTTTAAAATTTCTCGTGTATCTTCCGGAGAGAGATAACTGCGGCAAAGCGCCTGAGCGAGCCGATATTATATTGCCATGCGCTCTATCTAATTCCTGCTTTGCGGAAAGATATTGACGATTATATTCCAAAGCCAGCTCTCTGACCTTTTCAATGGTCAGGACTGTTTCGGCATTGGCCAGATTCGATGTGATCAACCCGACAAGGAGAAATATGGTGATTTTCGAAAATAAAAATTGAAGCGGATTTCTATTCATAAGTTGTCCTAATTCTTGTCCGGCAAAAGCCGGATCAGGCCTTCTGACCGACCTCGCTCCCTTAAATAGAGCTTGCACATAATGATTATCTGATTGATTATATCTTTTTGGTTTCTGCCGCCGGTATAACATTGCATTTGCACCAATAAGCCGTCCTGCACGGCATGAACCAGCCATACAAGCGCCTCAGCCTCATTTTTTTTCAGATTGCTTCGGCCTCGAATAAAGTCGGAAAATTTTTCGACGGCAAGTTCATGGACGCCGGACATGTATTTGCGGACCCGTGGTATTTTGGACGCATGTTGCCAAAAGTCAAAAGAAAAGCGCTTATCCTTCAGCATCAACTGGAAGCTGGTGCGAATGCAATTATCCACTACTCTTTCCAAATCGGCGTCTCTCTCAAGGATCTGAAAAAGCTTCTCGATCTGGTAATCAGTATGGTCTTTGACCACGGCCAAGAAAATATCCTCTTTGCTTTTGAAATGAAAATACAGCGCCCCTTTGGTTACCCCCGCCTCCGTAGAAATATCTTCCGTGGTGGCCCCATCAAACCCTTTTCTGGCAAATACTTTGGCGGCCGCTTTAATCAACTGCGACTTCCTTGTTTCTGCCGGAAGTTTGGGACTCTGCTTCAAAAACACTCTCCTTTATAATAATACCTACTGGTAGGTATCTATAATTAATAAAGATAACGATAGTGTCAAGCAAATGTTTCATTTTTTTGCGACGCAAAGAACAAATTATCGGGTCTTACAGGAATAGTTCGTTAGAGCCTATTAGCCGGGTTTACACTCCCTTGATACTCGTGGATCTGACTGGGGGCGGTTTGAGACAATAATCATTGGAAAATAAGGTCAATTATGCGACTCGTGCGCTTGTGGAAAAAAACAAGGAGGAAGACGGCTAAGATTTCCGTTGGCAGATATTAGAACCGCCTCCCTAAGCTATTGTTTCCGGTTCGTCCACCTGATTGAGGAATTTCTCTTTCTCTCCCTCGGTTTCAATCTCTTTGAGCGACATCTTTTCAGCGCGGAAGAAGAGGCCTCCCATCAGAAATATAGGAATCAAGTCAAGAATATGAAGGGCCAAAGCAAACAGCGCCGCATCAGACTTGATAATCTTAAAAGCCATCAGAGCGGCCGCCACTACCAGTTCAAACGTCCCGGCGTTTCCCGGAGTAATCGGAACCAGCAGGGCGAGCGTGTTGATAACCATGACCACTACAGCTGAGGCGAGGGGGAGATCGAAACCGAACGATCTAAACAAGCAATAGATCACAATGACATGGGAGAACCAGGCCAAAAGAGACAAGAATAATGTCCGCAGAAAATAATGACCGGAGTGAAGAAGATCAATTCCTCGCGTAAACGAATAGGAGAATTTCTTGAGAGTAATATAGAGACCTGGCCACCGTCCACGCATCAGTCTGCGGCCAAATTTCCCAATCCCCTCTTTGAAATGAAGAATAAGATATAATGTGGCAAATAAAGTGAATGTTACAACTCCGATAGCATAGCTAATCGTGCGATATTCGGGAGGCAGGACGAATGAAACCATTGACAGGAGAAACACAAAGATGAGCAAACTTATGGCATCAAACAGTATTTCAATTACTATTGTCGAGAATACATATGACTTGGAAAGGCTTTCTTTCTTGGAAAAAAGAAGAAGTCGTCCGACCTGGCCGGTCAGGGCTGGTAAAATGATATTTAGGACTTGGCCGGCAGAATAAAGGGGAATAACGCGAAGAACTCCTATCCTCTTTGTCTTCCCAACAATAGTCCGCCACCGCAGGGCCCGGAACACTATCATCATAAATTCTATAATCAGAGCGGGAATGAGATAATAGAAATTGACACGGGAAAAAAGCTCCCTAATATCATGAAGGTGGACATCCTTCAGACAGTATGCCAGAAGAATTACCGCGATGACAATTCCCCAGAAATGCTTTTTCTTAAGAATGGACAGCATCTCTCCTCAAAAATTTATCCCGCCCGAGGCGGAATGACGGTTCGAAAAATGATAGAGATTCTGTCGGAGTCTGTCAATCAAAAAGAGCTATAGTTCCGAGCCCCCTAAATTACTTCGACATTATCTTTACTTATCCATCCCTTGCGCTTATTCTCAAAGATGACCAGATAATACTTATCCAGCGACTTCTCAATTTCAAAGGTGAGTCCATGGGCGGCGACAAATTCAAGATCATTATCCTCACCAGGGCCGCTGTAAACGTGCGCCTCGGGCGCGACAATGACTCCCTTCTGAGTAACATAACCATTTCTATACTTAAAAGTGGTCAAACTGGAGGAGATGACTAATAAAGCCAATAGAGCATATCCCGCCATCTTAATTAACGCCCCGCGAAGCTGAAATTGAATGATGACGCAGAGGAAAAGAACAAGAGCCATAAATAGCAGAGAGGAAATCCAGGCGATGCCATTCAGAGTAAAGGGGGCGGCAATAGTCTCAAGGAATGATGCGACCGGATTAATTTTGACTCCCTCCAGATTTGTCGGCAAGAATTGTCTAACAAAGGCAAGATTATTTTTTATGTCGTCATCGGTCGGATCGAGCTTCTGTGCCCGCAGATAATAGAGAATGGCATACCCAAGTTTTCCTTCCTTGAAATAGCAGTTGCCGATATCAAAATAAAGGGGCGCCGAAATATAATTATATTGCTCCAATCTCTGATAAGCATCCCGCGCGGACGGATAATCTTTTGCATCATAATATCTGTTTGCGGCTGAAAAGAGCGAATCGGCATTGATTCCCATGGCAATGGGCGAAAAAAGAAGAAAGAAAATGCCGATAAATATGAATATTATGCGGTTAGGCAAGCTTGGCCTCCTCCAGCTTTATCAGCAATTCCTCTGCATCCCGATATGAATCGCGGATCTTCTCCCGGGACACGGATACCGATGAGTACTGTGCAAAATCAGCTCTCTTGAAAAGCTCGCCCGCCTTGATTATCAGCGTCTCGTCAAGACCGGAATTCTTGAGTATATCCAATACTCCATCGCTGGTTAAACCATGAGGGGAAATATTCAGTTTATCCGCCACATAGGAAAAAAGAGCTCTTCTAATTTCCATGAAGAACTCAGCTCCCTGATTGGCGTCAGCCATTTTGTTCGCTACCGATAAGCGCTTCCTCGCCAACTTCTTGGCCGCTCGAGAACGGGCATACCCGATATCCGTAGCAAATCTCTCCCGGCGTTTGGAATTGACCCATATGACACACAGTATTACCACGGGTAAACCATTCAATAATAGATAGAGCGGGGTAAAGAGAATCAGATTCTGGTGACGACTCAGATTCCCCGGTTCGGTTTTTATATATCTTATATCTTTGGCGTTGGGATCAACAACCAATCCGGCCACGGGTGTAAGAGGGAGATTGGTGAATTCGCCGCCGGCGGCAGGTTTGACGTCAAGTTGAACCGGTTGTGAGGATATGCTTTTATATCTTCTGGTCCCCGGGTCGAAGAAGTCAAGCTTAACCGGCGGTATTGAAAGACGACCCGCCCTTTTTGGAATATAGACTTCTTCAAATATCTTTGTTCCCCCAACGATTCCGTTGAGTTTGGAAATTTTCTCATCAGTGGATGCCCTATAAATTCTGAAATCCATCAGGTCGCCGATATTAGGCTCGGCCACTGTTTTGATATTACCGGTTCCGCCTATTTTGTAGGTGACTGTTACCGGTTGATTCATATCAACGGTGGTTTTATCCGGGTTAGCTTCTATGGAAAAATTTCCCACCGTGCCCGAAAAAGTGGCGGGCCGATTCTCCGAAGGCAGAGGTAGGACTTTGATGGTTATGGGTCGGGAGCGGACGGTTTGTGACTCTCCCTGAGTAAAAAAATCGTCAAAGAGCGAGAAGGGGTCTTTGCGATTAACGACTCTTTTCACCGGTATCGTGGCTGAGATGATGGCCGGACCTATCGTCAAATCACCCGAACGGGTGGGAAACAAAGCTGAAGTGATTTCAATAACGCGATATCTCCGCCCATTGACAGCAGTGTAATAGGTTTTCTGGGGCTCCAGCATATCAGTCCAGAAATCGGTCGTCTGAGGAGCTGTATATTCCGGTTGAGAGTAAAGCTGGACGGCATGATAGAACTTAAGATGGAGAGTTATTTGCTCGTTTACGTAAGCTGTTTTTTTATCTACATCAGCGGTGAGGAACATATCCTTCTCTTCACCCGTGGGAGTGACGCCCTCTTCCTTCAATGAACGTGGGGCTGGTTGGCTGGAGCCGGAATCGATTACAGTCAGGGTTAGCGCATTTGATTTATATCTGGCGCGATTATAGTCAATAGTGACGGATCCTATTGCAAATGTCCCCGCCTTTTTCGGCTGAAGCAGATATTGATATGAGTAGGATGTTTCCATCCTGCCATTGACAATTGAGATATTAGTCGAAGTCCCTTGCGAGTAAACATTAAACATCGAGAGATTGGGGAGTTCCGGGGATGGCATGCCCTGCTTTCCGCCTGAGACGGAAATTGTCAGAACAGCCTGCTCGGATATTTCAATACCATCCCGGCTCAAGGACATTTGTATGGTCACATCATCCTGCGCCAGAATATTAGTAGGCATTAGCGCACAGAGAACAATAAGCAATCTCAAAATACGCATTACCAATCTATCCCCTGGCTCACCGCTGGTCCCTGCACCTGACGAACTTCCTTCTGGGTCTCTTTTTCGTCATCCTTGAGAGCGTTGAGTATTCTCTCGGCATCTTCCTTACTCATCTGATTCTTGTCAGCCTGTTGCTGTTGCTTTTGCTTATCTTGATTCTGCTGGTCTTGCTGATTCTGTTGATTCTGTTTGGATTGTTCCTGCTGTTGGTCCTGTTGCTGTTGCTTTTGCTGCTGCTGATCTTTTTGCTGTTGTTGCTGTTGTTGATTTTGTTTCTGGTTCTGCTGTTGCTGGGGTTTCAACTGCTCCTTGAGCATTTTCCGAGCCAGTTCAAGATTGTACTTGGCGTCGATATCATCGGGCGATAGCTCCAGCGATTTCTGATAAGCCTGTATCGCCTTCTGGTAATCGCCTGACTTGTAATATACATTCCCCAGATTATAATGCGCCATAGCCTCATTCTTGACATCATCGGTGATAAATGATTTCTGAAGTTTCTCCGCGGCCTCTTCATATTTTCCTTCTTTGTATAGAGCGGCGCCGATATTGTATTGAAGCTCCGGCATTTCCGGTCTATCCACCTCCGCTTGATGATAAAACTCGAGCGCCTTCCCGAAATTTCCCTCTTTGAAAGCCGAATTCCCCTTCTTCACGGAGCCGACAAAATTATCTGCATGGGCCGTCAGTAGCGGCAAAAACACGAATACGACGCATATAACAGACCTGTACTTCATGCTTTATTCTACGCTTTTTACTTTCCTTTTTTCCGAAATAAAGAACTCAATAACTATTAAGAATATAGCGAAAATTAGTGGATATTGAAACCTATCTTCATATTGCATCAGGAGTTTTCCCTCCAGCTCCTTTTTCTCCATTTTGCTGATATCATCATACACTTTATCCAGCTCCATTTCGCCGGCGGTGGCATGATAATATTTCCCCCCCGTAGTCAAGGCAATTTTCTGGAGTGTCATTTCGTCCGCCTTGGTGATAACTACTTCTCCGCTCTGATCCTTCTTATACCCTACTTTTTCTCCATTGCGGTCGGTTATCGGTATCGGCTCTCCGGCAGACGAGCCGATTCCTATTGTATAAACTTTAATCCCTTCTTCCCTGGCTTCCTCGGCGGCGGCGAGGGGATTCGAATCATGATCTTCGCCATCGGTCAATAGAATAAGTACCTTATGCTTTTTTTCTTGTTTCTCAAAGGCTGTCCCGGCAATACGAATAGCGTCGCCGATAGCAGTCCCTTGCTTTGGAATTAATCCCACGTCTATCACATCAAGAAAAATCTCCGCGGCCGAATAATCGAGAGTCAGAGGGCATTGCACGAAGGCCTCGCCGGCGAAGGCGATCAACCCTATTCGATCCCCCTTCAGACGGTCAACTATTCCGCGTACCTCCTGACGGGCCTTGGAGATTCGATTAGGCTTCATATCTTCGGCCAACATGGAATTGGAGACATCGATGGCAATGATAATATCGATTCCCTCCCGCTTCATCATTTCCATGTGGGTTCCACACTGAAGCTGGGAAAGCGTCAGAATAAGAAAAAGAATCCCGGCAAGAAGAAGCGCCGCCTTCCCCCCTTGGCGGGCAAACGATATTTGCGGGGCATTCTTCATGACAAGAAATAAGTCGCCAAATCGGGCAAGAAGCTTTTTCTTTCGCTTTATGACCCAAATATAGAAAATGCCAAATACGATAACGAGTATCAGGAGAAAAAGATTTTCAGGTGACGCAAATCGCATGACTTACCAAGACCTCATGGAATTTTCCTAAAAATTGTCTGCCCCAGAACCATCTCCAGCGCCAGAAATATGAGACCCAGATAAGCAAAGGCTGGGAAAAGCTCTTTGTATTGGACATATTCATTCACTTTGACTTTCGTCTTTTCCAGCTTATCTATTTCATCGTAAATCTGCTCCAGCTCTTTTTCGGAACGGGCGCGGAAATACTTGCCGCCGGTTTTGTCGGCAATCTGACTTAAGACCTCCTCGTCAATTTCATTGGGGAGATAAATATACCTCTTGCCGAAAATTGGATCATCTACTGGATACATGGCATTACCCGGCCTACCGACGCCAATTGTATAAATTTTCACCCCCATCGTTTTGGCAATGCCGGCGGCAGTCAGTGGATCTATTTGGCCGGCGTTATTCACGCCATCGGTCAACAGAACAATTACTTTTGTCTTTGATGGCGACTCCCTGAGGCGGTTAATGCAATTAGCCAGCGCCATACCGATAGCGGTACCATCCTTGATCATCCCGAATTTTACCTGCTCGAGAAAATTCAGAAGAATGCCATAATCAAGAGTTAGAGGGCATTGGGTAAATGACGTTTGCGAGAATACCACCAGCCCAATCCGGTCGCTGACGCGCTTGGATACAAACCTCATGATTTCCTCTTTGGCAACGTAAAGACGATTCTGAGGCTTGAAATCCTCGGCCCGCATGGAACCGGAGATATCAAGCGCCAGCATGATATCTATTCCTTCAGAGGTGACCTCGCGGTTTTCGGTGCCCGCCTGCGGTCTTGCAAAAGCAACTATTAAAAATGCAATCGCCATAATACGCAGAACCGATAATAGAAACCGGAATCTCTGTCTGCCGGTCTTGGCCGAGCGCTTGACTATTTTCAAATCGCTATATCTGATGGAAGCCGACTGCAGACGCCTTCTCTTCAAAAAATAGTATCCCATCAGACCCAGGACAACCGCGCTGGCCAGAAAGATAATAATCGCAGATATGCCTATATCCTGATCAAAGAGAGTAATATGGAATCCCGCAAATCTAAACATTGGCTTCTCTCATGCCTTGTACCGTTTCTGTTTCAGATTCCGAAAGCCGAACCATTTCAGCTTGCCTGACATATTCTATGATTCCGGCGACTTCGTCGAAATCCAGATTCATTTTTTCGATTTCAGGAATAAGTTTAGCAAATTTCACCAAATCGGCGAAATCAAGAGATATTTTTAGCCGGTTAAACAATTCTTCAGTTATGTTTCCTTCGACAATGCACGCCAGAAATTCCTCAGTCGTCATGTCCAGAACAGGAATGCCATATATACGCCCCAGATAGGCCCTCACTATTTCGGTAAGCTCTACGTAAAACTGTTTGGCCTTTCCCTCAGTGGGATAATTTTTTTCTTTCAGAAGGGCGAGTTCTTCGTAAGCAATTTCCCATGGCCTGCGCAAATCGACCGGCACGGCGCCCAGCATCCCTTTTTTCTTTCCCCGCCAATAGAGGTATCCGGCAACTCCAAGCAAGATTATTGCCAGAGCCCCCAAATAATAATAGATCGCTTTCCCCGATTTGAACTCGATCGGTCCTTTAATATCGCGAACGTCGGCTGAATCGGCCGACTCCGCCAGAAGAGACTTCACCTTTATGGGAGTTGGCTCGGAAATAAGGAATTTAGTTGTACTGTCGGGAAGCATGAATTTCACAGGAATCGGAGGGATAATATAATCGCCCGTGGTAAAAGTAGTCAGTACAAAGCGACTCTCCATTTTGATCCTGCCGTCTTTGAGCTTTGTCGATTCATCAGTCTGATAATCCTTGACGTCAAAGGCTCCCAGATTTGCCCCGATGGGCGGGGGAGTGAGTACGATACTGGAATCATAAATAATAGTCAGACGATATTTTATAAGGTCGCCGATATATATTTCCGATTTATCCACCGCGGTTTCAATGGTTATACCCGGGGCGGAACTAACCGTATCGGAAGTATTATCACCGGCAAACGTGACCGCGACCGAACTCAGCCAAAATATTATTATGTATATGAACCTATTCATTTTCTCTTGAATATGCTCACTGCATCCGACTGATATGCCAGATTATATCCCTCGTACAATTCCCGCGCATAATATGAGGGCGGGTTATTAATTATCGTCACCAAACTTGGCGTGCGAGCGCTAATTTTCTCTTTCAGATAAGCGCTGTCACACAATTTATACTCCATGAACCCCGCATGATCGAGCGGCAATGGCCAATGAAAAGCGGTTATCTCCGTATAAGGCAAAACCGGCTGGCGAGTCAGGAATGGGTATAGCGGCCTTTCCGAAAGCACGGTACCGGCCGGGCCGGCCAATTCGAGCATTTTGCCTGTAACTTTTTTTACTTCTGACAGAAGACGCCATCGCTCGCGCTCGCGCACGGCGAAAATATCAATCGCGACATAAGGTATCAGCGATAATAAATATATTATCGAGACCGCAGCCAAAATCAGATTTCTACGGGCGGGAACGACAAGCCTGTTGAATCTCGCCCAGAAATATTCCAGATTTAATGCAATAATTATTATGGCAAATGCCATGAATTGCTCAAAATAGTGCCGAAGAATGGGGTGGGGAAAAAGATAGCTGAAAGCAATTAGAATCAAACTGCCCAAAGCCATTCCTTCCGGTTTGTTAGATATGTCTTTGATCGACGTCACGCGCCTGTTTCGGATCAGGTAGATAATTGAAACGACTGTCAGGACAATGATTATCAGCAAGTGCGGGTCAATTATCGTTCTGAAAAATGCGGTCAACTTGCTGGAAATAAAATAGGCAAGGCTTCTATCCGATTCTCTGTAAATCTGGAACATATAATTATCGAAGAAGAAGTGTCGCGGAGACGCCAGAATTGCCAGAAAAGTGGGGATGGCTGGAGGAATCATAGGCAGCGCAAAGAACATTAATCCCTTCAGCCTTGTCCCGACTGTCAGCGATATCACCGACCACAGATAAAGAGGTAGTAGTACAATATATGTCGCCCGCATATTTATCAGGGCGCTTAATAGTAGTCCCAGAACAATCAAATAAACCAAATTCCGCTGCTCTCGAAATTTTATCCAGACCAAAAATGTCGCCAGGCCTAAACAATGCGCAAAGACCGGCGATTCATAAATTGTATGCATCGATAAAATCAACCCGGAGAATATATAAAGCCCGAGAGAGACAAGCGCCATTTCAATCTTTTGGGTAATCTTCAGAGTAATGACAAAGAGCAGAACTGCCGACAGGAAACCGGCCAGGACCGCAAATCCTCTCAATATCCAGAATGAATTCCATCCCTGCAGAGCGAGCGGGGAAAATATAGTCGGCAGAAGAGGCATCTGGGTATAGAAAAAATCGGCGTAAAGAGCATTGCCCAGTCCCACCTGGTGAGTGGCAGCAAAATAAACACCCTCGTCCCCGCCGGCAATTCTAACCATTGCATATACAGCAAGAACCGCCAGATGAAGCAACAGCAAAGCTACCAGAATATTTCTATGTCTTCGTGTCATACCTTATCTAACATTCTCTTCAAACACTTGTACCTTTTCAAGCGCCGCCAATTTTGAGATATAGTCCGCAAAGGCCTTTTGCGATTTTTCCTTTTGATAATCCATCAGCGCTGTTGCCTTTACTTCGTCATAAGGTTTGTCGCCATACTCATCTTTTCTATTGGCCAAATAATAGTTCCGAACATCGGCGGTGTCTATATTTACCTGAGGAAGAGCCTTGTCCACAAGATATTTTTCAACCAGTAATTGCTTTTCTATCTGCTTTTTCTTTCTGATTATGGCCGGCTCACGGTCGTACCCCTCGCGGATAGCCGCCTTGTACATTAATTCCAGTCCTACCATCTGATTGAGCATTTCGAGCTTTCCCGTCCGGTCGAGATATTTCTTCTGCATCTCCGGAGGGAGATTTTGAATTGCTTCATTAAGCTCAGAAAGAAATATCGGCGTCTCCCCTATTCTGGCAAGAACTGTCTCCCCTTTTTCGGAAGTCTTGATAGAATCAAGATTAACGGCCCGATCCAGCTCTCGCTTGGCATCGACCATCCGCCCCATCTTTTCGAGACAGGCAATCAAATTTTTTCCGGCCTCATTATAGAAACTTCCCTTTGGATTTAATGATCGAGCTCTCACATAGTATGCCGCGGCGTTTTCATAGTCGGCCATATTTTCAAAATATATTTTACCAACCAAATAGTTGATATTGGCGGCGGTGATAGGGTCAATCATGCGATCATTCAGTATTTTTCTGTATTCATCAATAGAAGCGTTGAATAAGTTGTTATCGGCCAGCTCCCCCGCCAGATTTTTTTCGGTTTTATAATCATTGTCGCCGCCGGATTTGATAAATAAAGCATAACTTACAAGAACCAGAGTCGCCAGCGAAATTACCAGACTGATCCATGTTATCAAAGTCTTTCCGCCATTTTTATTATCTATGCTCATGTTAGTGTCTCTTCTCGCGCAACTTGAAGAAATTAATCAACGGCACGATGTACGATTGATTGGTTATTATTTGAATGAAATCAAGATTGATTAACTTAAATGAGCGTCGTAATCCATAATTGTCCGCTTCCGCCTTCTGGGCGAAATCGAGACGGAATTCCTGTGAACCGGTGTCAATAAGCATGACCTCTCCAGTTTCGGCATCCTCAAGTTCAATCAGGCCGACATCCTCAAAGCTAAGTTCTCTGGGGTCAGATATTTTCATGGCAATTATATCATGCTTCCGGTTGGCGATCTGAAGAGGTTTGATATAATCTTCAGACAAAAAATCCGAGATCAAGAAAACGACGGACTTCTTCTTAATGACCCGATTGAAATATTCAAGAGCCGATGAGATATCTGTTCCCGTACCGACCGGCTTAAAATAAAGAATCTCCCTTATCAAACGCAGGACATGCGCTTTTCCTTTCTTGGGCGGAATAAATTTCTCAATTCGATCGGTAAAAATTATCATCCCGACTTTATCGTTATTCTTTATAGCGGAAAAAGCCAAAACGGCGCAAAGCTCGGCGGCGGTTTCTTCTTTGAATCGCTCTCTGGTTCCAAAGAATCCCGACGATGACATGTCCACCAAAAAAATCACCGATAGCTCCCGCTCTTCTCTGAATTTCTTAATATGAGGATATCCGGTACGGGCGGTTACATTCCAATCGATTAGTCGTATATCATCGCCCGGAAGGTACTGCCGAACTTCTTCGAATTCCATACCATGCCCCTTGAAGGTCGAATGATACTCTCCCGAGAAGAGGTCGTTCACGAGTCGTTTGGTGCGAATTTCGATCCGCCGAATATTCCTGAATATTTCCTTCTGGTCCATAGAGCGCTTACTGAATCATGGCACTTCGATAGTATCGAATACTTTTTTCACGATTTCGTCCGACGTTTTCTCTTCCGCTTCCGCCTCATAGGTGACAATCACCCGATGCCTGAGAACATCAGGCCCGATCGCTTTTATATCCTCCGGAGTGATATAACCCCTTCCTCTTATGAAAGCATGCGCCTTGGCGGCGATGTTCAAATATATCGTGGCTCTGGGGGAGGCGCCGTAGGCAATCAAATTCTTGATCTCGGACAATCCGTATTTCTCGGGTTCACGGGTGGCGAAAACAATATTGATTATGTATTCCTTCACCTTGTCATCAACATATATTTCTGATACGACTTTGCGAGCTTTTACAATATCTGCAGGACTGATGACTTTATCGACTTGAATAGGTTTTCCTACTGTCATTCTATCCATAATCTCCCGCTCTTCTGCCGGAGAGGGGTAGGTTATTCTTAGTTTTAGCATGAAACGGTCAACCTGCGCCTCAGGAAGA
Source organism: uncultured Ignavibacteriaceae bacterium (assembly GCA_964498015.1). Lineage (GTDB taxonomy): Bacteria > Zixibacteria > MSB-5A5 > GN15 > PGXB01 > CAWEZN01. The sequence continues at coordinate 16,934 of CAZCFT010000014.1, read as the reverse complement.
GGGTAAGTACCTTCCTGCTCGATAGGATTTTGCGTGGCCATCACCAGAAATGGCTCATCGAGCTTATATGTACTATCCCCAATCGTGACTTGACGCTCCTGCATCGCCTCCAGAAGAGCTGACTGCACTTTGGCGGGGGCGCGATTGATTTCGTCGGCCAGTATTATATTGGCAAAGACTGGTCCCTTCTTTACGCTGAATTCCCCCTTCTGAGGATTATATATCATAGTGCCGATCAAGTCGGCGGGAAGCAGGTCGGGAGTGAATTGAATCCGCCGAAATTTGGTATCAATTGCATCAGAAAGGGTCTTGATTGACAGAGTTTTGGCCAGCCCGGGGACACCTTCAAGCAGGACATGCCCGTCCCCAAGAAGTCCGATAAGAAGCCTTTCAATCATGTACTTTTGCCCGACAATTACAGAACTAATCTGTGAGGTCAGCCTCTCTACAAAAACGGATTCTTTTTCCACAATAGCTTGAATCTGTTCAATGTCTTTATTCATTTTGCCTCCGCAAATTGACTATTATTTTCTATTGAAAAAACTTTCCAGGTCAGCGCTCAGCCTTGTAATGTCTCCAGGCGCTCCGCTTGATGGCGCATACTTTTCCTTGTCAGCCAGAGTGAGCCACTCACTCAGTCGCTCTTTGTCTTCCAATGGAATTTCGGCTTTCTCTATCTCAGCCAGAATATCCGAAGTTGCCCGGCCCACGCCTGATATACCATATTTCTTTTCCATAAATCCAGTTAAGAGCTTATACAAGCGAGTGAAAAATAATTTCCTTTCGGATTGAGATTCCTTCTTTGCTAAGGCGAGGTCATCCAAGAAAATCTGCTCCGCCGTCCTGACAGGCTCCTTGGAGATTCTCCTTTTTCTGCGCAGTTTTAATAAATAAATGGCGCAGATAGACAAAGATAATATCAAAGCTGAAATCGCCGCTATGATCGGTAAGTGAGATTTCTTTTTCGGCGGCAGAGGCTGGGCGATTGCTATCTGAAATTGCTGGCTGGCTAATTCTCCCGGAATGGAATCCGGCATTGCCACGTATTTCAGGACAATCGGTTCAATTACTCCCGTGCCTCCGGTAATCGGTTTAAGAGTATATTTAAAAGTTCTTGTAGTATAGTCCGCTCCATTTTCTTTTCGGCTCGAAATTGCGGAAGTCGTTCCCAGAGGTTTTAAGCCGTGGGCAGTCGGCAGGGGCAAAAATTCGAAAGCATATTTTTCCATTCCTCCCTGCCACCTGACCTCAAGACTTAGTTCAACCGTGGATTCAAAGGGGATTTCGGTTTTGTCTAACCTTGCGGAAAGTGAAATTTCCTCGCCCCACACTTGGCCGAATTGAAAAAGAGGCAAGCCGGCAATAATGATACAGATCGCTAAATTTTTCCTCAGAGTGTTATCCATATTATGCAAGGTCGAAAAATAGCATAAGTTTTCTATTTGTCAAATCAGTCATACCCAGCAGGCTGACTTTGGATTATACTTGGCGTTCCGACGGAGGTTGCAAAAAAAATCTATCTATATTAATATAAATGCGAGAAGCCCGGGTATCATCAAATACTTTAACCGGCGGCTCGCAAGACCATATTTACCAATAGAGTGTGAAACCCATAAATATCCAAATAAAACGATTAACGGTAGGTCAACAAGAAAAAGAATTATCATTGCATATTGATAATGGAACCATCCTGCCGTAATTGAGACAATAGTCAAAGAGACCAAAATAGCATAAATTGCCGTGCTTATTGACAAAATCCATCTTGGAGGCATGATTTCCGGCAAGATTCTATACCCCAGAGCTCTATCTCCTTTATAATCCGCGATATCTTTTAAAATCTCGCGTCCAAGATGAAATAAAAAAGCGAAAATTGCAGGAACCAGCGGCCCCGGCAGGGTCCAGAGATTATCCGGGCATGTTGCCAATCCGCCTATCATGAATGCTCCGCCACCGAGAATCGCAATCAATAGGTTTCCGCAAAACACAATCTTCTTAAGATTCAAATTATAAAGAATGAGAGCCAATATATAGATGACAACAGGAATTAGAATGCGTATTCCGGAAAGCGCCGCCAAGATTATCGCCATAAAATTGAGGATTATAGATACGACTATTGCCGCATAAGGCGGTAGGAGCCCTGTCGGCAGGGGACGCGATGGGTGATTGATCCTGTCGATTTCGACATCGCAGTAATCATTGAAAGCATTCCCTGCCCCGCAAATCAACGCAATCGCAATTGCAGACAAATATATTGAAGGATTATGAAACATATTATTGCAAAGATGTGCGCCAACCCACACCGCTACACCGGCCAGCAGGCAGTTGTGAATACGGATTAGAAATAGAGCTCCAATAAATTTCCGCACGATAGAACAATATGATGACGATTTATATAAGTCAACAAGACTGCTTTTTAGAGTAAAGTCATTCTCTTCCGTATAAAGAAAAAATCATTCACTATAGCCCCAATAATCGGCCTCCCTGATAGATGACAAAAGCTGTCATCCAGGCTAAAACTGCCTGAAATAAAATTGAAAACCACATCCATCTTGCGCCAATCTCACGTTTCACCGCAAATATGGTCGGCATGCACGGAGTGTAAAGAAGAACAAAAGCCATAAACGCATAGGCCGCCAGAGGATTCAGACCGTTTTCGGGACTGGTTAACATCGATTGAAGGGTCTCTGATCCTTCGGTGATATGATATAATACTCCCATGGTTGACACCACTACCTCTTTGGCGACGAATCCGGTCAGAAGCGACACCCCCAGTTCCCAGTTGAATCCAAGCGGAGCGAATACCGGGCGGGTGATTCTCCCCAACCGCCCGATGAAGGAATATTCAAGCTCTTCAGAAGCCTTCATTTCTTCAAGCCGAGAAATCTGGGCTTTTGCGACCTCGGCGCCTTGAACTGAAAGTTGCTCAATCTGGGCATCATAGTTTTGAGTAAACTCCGCTTTCCTCGGAAAATACCCCAAACACCAGAGAGCCACGGAAGCAATCAGAATTACCCCCCCCATTTTTCTCAAATAAATTTTGGTCCTTTCCCACATATGAATCAGAATCGACAGCGGAGTCGGCCAACGGTATGGCGGGAGTTCCATCACAAAGGGAGCATCATCGGGTCGGAGAATAGTCTTTCTGAAAAGACGCGCGGCGCCGATAGCGGCGGCAACTCCCAACAGATATATAGAGAATATGACATTGGGAGCATGCCCGGGGAAAAATGCGCCGGCTAAAAGTATATATACGGGAAGCCGCGCGCTACAGGACATAAGCGGAATCAGAAGGATCGTGAGAATCCTATCTTTGCTTGATTCCAGTGTGCGTGTGGCCATTATAGCGGGAACATTGCAGCCAAAACCCATTAGAAGTGGTATAAATGATTTGCCGTGTAGCCCCAGAAAATGCATCAATCTATCCATCAGGAAAGCCGCCCGCGCCATATAACCGGAATCCTCGAGAATCGAAATGCCCAGGAAAAGGATAACAATGTTCGGAAGAAAAACAATCACCGCCCCAAGGCCGCCGATGACGCCATCAATCATCATATCTGAAATTAATCCCGGCGGAAGAGCCTTGATTACGCCGGCTTGCAAAAAAGCCACCCCGGCGTTAATCCATCCCATCGGATATAATCCAATTTTGAAGGTTGCCTGAAATATCAGCCATATAATCAGCAGGAAAATTGGGTAACCCCAGAGTCGATGCGTAAGAAAGTTGTCAATTTGGACAGATAATCTCATTCTGTCGGTCGGCGGTCGCTTCACGACTTCGCGGACAATGCCAGCGACATATCCATAGCGTCCTTCGCTGATGGCGGCTTCAGGATCTTGATTGGCAGTTTTCTTAAGATGATTCACATATTCTTCAAGTCTCCGCTCGAGAAGCAACGAAGAATCCTCTTTTTCAAGATATTTATGTTTGATTTCAGAGTCGCCCTCAAGAAGCTTCACAGCCAGCCATCGGGGATTTCGGCAGGCCCGGCATGCGCCGCAACATGAAACCTGCCGGGAGAGGTCGGTAACTATATCATCAAGCCGTGGCCCATAAGAGATCGGCGGGTGGCGATGAGTCTTATCTTCATCTTCTTGCAGTGAGATTGACGCTTCAAGCAAGGCGTCTATCCCCTGCGCCCTGTTGCCTATCGTCTTGACTACCGGAGCCCCCAATAGCCTTGATAATTTTTCAGTATTTATTTCAATTCCAGCCTCCTGTGCCTCGTCCCACATATTTAAATCGATGACAACATCTACGCCCATTTCTATTAGTTGCATGGTGAGATAAAGACCGCGCTCCAGATTGCCGCTGTCGATAACATTGATTATGAGATCGGGACGCTCATTTATGATGAAGTCCCTGGCGACTTTTTCGTCGGGCGAATAGGCCGTTAAATTATAAGAGCCGGGCAGATCCACCAATCTGATATCATACCCATTATGTTTTTTCCGGCCTTCCCGCTTTTCGATTGTAACACCGGGGAAATTGGCAACCTTCTGATGAGCCCCGGTAATAGCATTGAAAATAGAGGTCTTACCGGAATTCGGATTTCCGGCCAACGCAATAGTTATCTCTCTGGTCTCATTCACCGGTAACGTCCAATAAAACCTCAATACTTACATAAGAGGCCTCTCTGCGCCGGATGCTGACATGAGAGTTGGCGAGCGATATCTGCAGTGGGTCTCGCAGAGGAGCCGACTTTATCATTTTTATGATCTCACCCGGACGGATGCCCAAGTCGGACAGACGGCGTCTTAAAGCGCTTGCTCCCGATACATCTAATACTTTGCCTGATTGCCCCGGCTTTAACTGATCAAGACTCATTTTGTCTGCTCCATACAACAGTCGCCTGCATTTATCTGCCTCTCCGAGCGGCAGGTCGATGGGGCATGGAATTGCCGCCGGGCAGACGCATCGCTTCGGTCAATGCTTCAAGCCGCCGGACAATTTCCCTATTGGCTCCGTGCTCCATCCGGCAGGCATTGTCTTCCGATATTTCATGCGGGAGACCCAGCACTTCATCGAAGAATATTCGCAAAATTCGATGAGTCTTATAGATTTTGGCTCCCATTTTCTTCCCGGCCGGTGTGAGCGACACCTTGCCATAATATTCCTGCCGGACGAGATCGTTTTCTTTCAACCTCGAAATGGCCGAAATGACCGTAGGTAATCTCACTTCCCGCGCACGAGCGATCTCCGAAATCCTTACAAAACCTTCATTGCGCGAAAGTCTATAAATTGTCTCCAAATAATCTTCTTCTTTAATATTGAGCTTCATACATATCAAATATATTAGAATACTCTAACATTGTCAAGAAAGAGAATTCTGCGTGATAATCCCTTGAAAATTCCCGTTCCCCCCTGCTGGCCTTTAGAGATTTGCTTCGAAGGCGGCGATGTCGGCGTAGTAGCGGCGGGCGATTTCCATCTGCGCAGGATTAGTGAATATCTCCGGCACAGGATGCTCGATTACAGAAGCAACCACAGAAGCAACTTCCTCAGCAGACTGAAACTTCAGTGAACTACCTAACGGCGGGGTTTGCGGCATTTCGCCTAACGCATTTTTGGACGCCGATTATTTCTTCATCCTCGCCAGCAATAGGGTCCGTGTATATGGAATCAATCCTCCGGCATCGATAATCGCCTGACGAGCCTTTGGCAATGGCAACACTTTGAATTTCTTGCCGGCGGTTATATTGTTAATCTGCTCCCCTTCAAACATAAGTTCATCGCCTTCGTTGGCCTCAATATCGGGACAGATTAAGGTTTGAAGACCGAGGTTGATTGAATTCTGCAAAAAGATTCGCGAAAAATGTTTTGCGACAATTATCAGCTCATATCCCCTGAGACACGATGCGGCCTGTTCGCGCGAGGAACCACATCCAAAATTCTGCCCGGCAACAATGAAACTCCCCTTCGGTATCTCGCCATTTTTCAATTTTTTATTGAAATCGGCTTGATCGGCAAAAGCATATTGCGGAGTTTCTGTTGGGAGTACTGTCGCCATGAATCTTCCCGGATAAATAATATCGGTGGAAATATCATCGCCTGTTTTGAAAACGACTTTTCCCATTTTAGCGACCTCCCTCTCTTGGGTCAGTAATTACCCCGGTTATGGCGCTTGCCGCCGCAACTTCGGGCGAACATAGGTAAACTTCCGCATTGGGATTACCCATTCTACCTTTGAAATTCCTGTTAGTGGTGGCCAGGGCTGTTTCCTGGTCTCCCAGCGCGCCTTGATGAACCCCGAGACATGGCCCGCATCCGGGGTTGCAAATAACCGCGCCCGCTTCAGCCAGAGCTGAAAGAAATCCCTTTTTCATGGCTTCGTGGTACACTCGCCATGACGCCGGGAAAACAAGCATCCTTGTTCCTCTTGCTACTTTCTTTCCTTTCAGAATTCTGGCGGCGGCTTCAAGGTCATCGAGCCGTCCGTTAGTACAAGAGCCGATCACAATCTGATCCACCTTTTTGCCGATCGTCTCTTCTATTGGTTTAACATTATCCACCGTGTGGGGACAGGCAATCTGCGGGGCAAGCCTGGATACATCAATATTTATAACCCGCTCATATACTGCGTCCCTGTCCGGGCCATAAATTTCGATTTTATCTTTGACTCCGGCAGATTCCTTCAAATGGCGCAAAGTCTCATTGTCAGGCGGGACAATGCCGCTGGTGGCTCCAGCTTCCACCGACATATTACAGATGGTCAATCTTCCTGAAGTCGACATATTCTTGATAGTCTCGCCGTGGAATTCCAGAACCTTAAAATTTGCGCCTTCGGCAGTCAACTTGCCAATCAGATGCAGGATCAAGTCTTTTGGCCAGACATGCTCGGCGAATTTGCCGCTGACATTTACTTTGATTGTGCCGGGTACTTCCACATTCAGGATATTGCCCAGAGTCCAGACTGAGGCCATCTCGGTGGCTCCAATACCGAAAGCAAAAGCGCCCAGGGCGCCATGACTTGTCGTATGGCTATCGGTTCCGACAACGACATACCCGGGTCGGACATAACCATACTCAGGCAGAATTTGATGGCAAATCCCCCCCTCATCTCCGCGAATATCATGAAATTTCCTGATACCCTGCTTGGCGACAAAATCCCTGATCTTTTTCTGGTTTGTGGCTGTTTTGGAACTTTCAGCAGGGACACGATGATCAAGTATTATCGCTATGCGGTCGGGGTTCCAAACTTTCGCCTCAGCGCCGGTTCCCTTGTAAATTTCAGAAAATTGGTTCATCACCAGAGCTCCATTTTCATGCGACATGGCCAGATGCACCTCCGGCTCGACCACATCGCCCACTGCCACGGATGACTTACCGCAGGCTCTGGCAATAACCTTCTGGACGTATGTCATTCCCATTTGGATTACTCCTTAATTACTATATTTCATATTCTATTACAGTTAAGTCAGACCGCCTTTTTTTCTTTCAATGCTTTAATTTCTTCCCTGGAATAGCCAAGCCGAGTGAGAATTTCCGCCGTGTGGGCCGAAAGGCGCGGGGGTGGCGCGTCAATGCTGGCCGGCGTTTTGGAGAACTTGGCGGAGAGATTGAATAACTTGACATCGCCAATCTGCGGCTCTTTGACATTGACAATAGTTCCCCGATGCTTCATCTGGTCGCTGTTCAGCGCCTTTTCCAGACTGACTATATCACCCGAAGGTATTCCTTTTTCATTTAATACCTTCACCCAATATTCGGTCGTGTTCTGCTTGAGTTTCTCTTCCAAGATAGGCGTCAGCAATGTGCGATTCGCTTTGCGGGTGTCGCGTTCCTGAAATCGGGAGTCGGTTTTGAGTTCCGGCAGACCAACCGTATCGGCCAAATCCTCCCACTGCTTTTGCTGATTAGCCGCGATATTAATAAATCCATCTTTGGTGGTAAACACTCCCGATGGCGCGGCGGTAAAATTATCATTCCCCATCGGAATCGGATTCTGGCCGCCGATGAGCAGATTCGCCGCCACCCATCCCATAAGGGGCATAATGGAGTCGAGCAAGGCTATATCGATAAATTGGCCTTCGCCCGTTTGCTCCCGATGATACAGGGCCGCCATAATGGCAAAAGCGGCGTTGAGTCCTCCCACCGTATCGCATATCGGAAAACCGGCGCGCAGGGGATGAAGCCTCTCATCGCCATTAACATCCATCACCCCAGATAATCCCTGAATTATTTGGTCATAGGCCGGCTTGAAAGCATCCGGACCGGTCTGGCCGAACCCGGAGATGGCACAATAAATAATTTGCGGATTAATCTTACACATTTCATCATAGGAAAATCCAAGCCGAGAAACAACCCCCGGCCGGAAATTCTCCACCACGATATCCGCAATCTTCAGAAGCTTGCGAAATACTTCCTTGCCTTCATTCATCTTCAGATTTAGAGTCAATGACTTTTTGTTGGCGTTCTGAGCCAGAAAACTTGTCCCCATCAAATCCTTATTGAGCTTAGGCACATTGCCCAGTTTTCTGGCCAAATCGCCCCCGTCGGGGTTTTCAATCTTGATCACCTCCGCCCCAAGCAGAGCAAGGTGTACAGTGCAAAACGGTCCGGAAAGAACATTAGTCATATCAATAATACGGATATTTTCAAGCAATTTCATAGCGCCTCCTTGCTCTTATCTATCTTAAAATCAACGATGGAACCCGATTTCAGTATAAAACCCGGCAAATCACGATTGAAAAAAGTCCCCACCTGACGGGCTGTGTTTAGCAAATCAGCCAGTCGGATATCACGACGGAATCCCATCCGCTGGAGAGAATGAACCAGATCTTCAGTACTGACATTGCCGGCCGGCAATTTTGTAAAAGGACACCCCCCCAGTCCGCCGAAGGCCGATTCAAAATAAACAACCCCTGCACGAAGGGCCGCATAGCAGTTGGCCAATCCAAGTCCGTAAGTATTGTGAAAATGGCACGCCAGCTCTACATTTTGGTCCATCTCCCTAATTGCGCCATATAGCTCTTCCACCTGTAGTGGATGCGCATGCCCGGCCGTGTCGGCGAGGCTGATGTTGTGAATACCCGCCACAATATACTCTCGTACAATCCCAATTACCTTTTCTGGTGGCACCGGCCCTTCAAAGCCGCAGCCAAAAGCAGACTGTACCGAAACCTGTATTCGTTTACCGGACGCCATCGCCTGTTTGGCCATCGGAAGGATACGGCTGAGAGCCTCTGAGGCGCTCATGCCTGTATTTTTTCGACTGTGGGTTTCGCTGGCCGAGACCCCCATGCAGATCATATCCACATTGCAGGCCAGGGCGCGCTCAAGTCCTTTTTCATTAAGCGCCAGACCGCTGAGGATGACTTTTCTCGGTTTATTGCCTGAAGAGTTATAATGTTCAAAGAGTTTATCCGTGTCCGCCATCTGCGGCGCCTTCTTGGGATTGACAAAGGAACCAAGTTGGATAATATCTATGCCGCTTTCCATAAGCGAATCAATCCAGCGGACTTTCTCCTCAAAAGGCGCTATCGTCTTTTCGACTTGCAAGCCATCGCGAGGCCCCACCTCATGAATGAAGATTCTTTTAGCGATTGGCGCTTTTCTATTACTGTTATTTTCTGTCATTATTTCAATTTCCTACTTTGGCGAAATCTGCTAAATACCAAATTCACCTGTCATTATACCGGACATATGCATAGCTCTTCAATTTATAACGATTTTAGGGAGTTGGCAAGACAGTAGTAGAGATTCGTTGATTTGCGAGGGCGTAGGATGATCTAAGCCCTTACGTTATATCGGTCGGGCAAATCAAAAATATCTACCACATTGATATGCGTTGGAAAACGGGCGGAGTGAATCGCCCCTTCGGGAATGAAATAGCTGTCTCCCTTGCGATATGTTCTTGCCTTGCCGCTTATGGTAAGGGCCAATTCCCCTTCCAGCACAAACCCGAATTGTGCGCAATGCGAATGCGGGGGGACTTCAGAACCGGCCTGAATATCAAAAAATACCATCTGCTTATCACCCGATTGCATCAACCATCCCCGAACGCCTTTGAGTTTGACCTCGACTTCGGGCAGAGCGCGAATCATTTCGGGATAAATAGTATCGTCTAATTCCTTCAGGAAACCATTCATAATCTCCTCCAAATTATGCCGCGCCCCAGTTAAGCTTGAAATTCTCACCGAGGTCAAAGATGAAATCCTTTATCAGGAATACCTTGCCGCCTTTGATGTTTATAACGGTTACCCCGCTGTTTTGCCCCTTTCTTCCGTTTCGATTTGTTAGCTCGATATTCCAATGTACGGTAACGACATTGGTTCCTGAGAGGGCAAAAATATTCTTCACGCAGATGTCCTGAATATTGAATTGAATTCTTGGGAATTGGTCAAAGAAATTCCGAAACCAGCCTTCCACGGCGCTCTTTCCCTCAAAAGTCCCGCTTTCACGAATTTCTCCGGGATAGATAAACACACCATCTTCCCGCCAGACCGACATGAACTTTGATAAGTCGTGTCGGTTCATAGCCTCGAAAGAATTGGCTATGGCTTTTTTAGCGACGATAGCTCCAATCATCGAATTCTCCTTTCGGAATTACTTATTGACGCAAGAACCGGCAATCTTGCATTCCCCAAAAATCCCATCCGCTGGATGGGTTACATATTTGACCTCGACTTCGGGCAGAGCGCGAATCATGTCGGGGTAAAGAGTATTATCCAATTCCTTTAGGAAATCATTCATAATCTCCTCCTGATTATTTCGTCACAATCTATGCACCCCGCATGCATGAAACAACAATAATTTGTCCGGTGCGGCATTCTAAAGTCAATTCCTCATCAGGGCTCGGCTTGGGAATGACATATTGCGGTTGGCCACAAGAGGCACCCGGTATTGTCATTCTGGCGAAAGCCAGAATCCAGTCCCCTTAATTCCTGGTCATAATGCCGAGATGCCCACTGGAAACCAAAATTCCCCCCCTAAAACACCGAGAACTTGAAATACTTCCTCGGATTCTTCTCAATGTCGCTCACCAGATTCTCGACCCGCACAATCAGATTCTTCATATCCTGATACAATGAATCATCGCGCACCAGGGCGCCGGCGGTCCCTTCTCCCCGGTCGATGCGGGCGAGAATCGAATCAATCCGGCCAGCCGATGAACGGAGGTTATCGTACAGCGCCGGGTCAGAAATGAATTTGCCGGCAGTACCGGTCTTGGAGTTTATTTGAGAGGCAACGTTGTCTATGCTCTTGGAAGCATTCTCGACTGAAGTTGTCAATCGCTCCTGATTTTTCTGAAGCTCTTTAACAAGGCCGGTCATGGCCGAAACCAGTTTGGTCAATTCGTGGAAAAGGGTATCATTGGTGAAAAATTGCCCGGCAGAGCCCTCCCCCCGCTTCAGTTTGTCGGTCAAGTCGCTTAAATTTTCAGCCAGGTTCCGGGTACTATGCATGGTCTTTTCCCCGGCAGAAAGCATCTCGCCCAGATCGCCCGAAGGTACAGTTCTAATTTCGCTTCCCGGCGTCAGTCGGGGAAGAGTCAGCGTACCGGGGATTATTTCGATATATTTGTCCCCCAGAAAACCGATTGTTCCAAGTTTGATGGCGGCATCGGATGTAATCATATTTGTGATGGATTTTCTAACCCTGAAAAATATCTCAATCTGTCTGGCCGAATCAAGATTAACAAATTCAATTGATTTGACATTGCCGACCTCGACACCGGCAATCCATACCGGCGCGCCGCTGACAAGTCCGTTAACATTGGTCAAATACCCTTTATAGGTGATTTTCGTGTCAAAAATGGAAGTCCCCCCGCCGGAGAACGATGCCCACAGCAGAGCCGCGATGGCGACAGTTATGATAAGACCGACTCTGAGTTCACCCCATTTTACCCTAATAGTCCGCTTCATATTATCCTCAAATCAAATAAAATCTATTTTACGCATATTGGCAATCGAATCCCGAAAAGGCCCCAGGAAATCTGCCACGCGCAATTCACGGGAAGCCCGCAATTGACCCAAATCGCCGTCAAAGGCAACCTCGCCATTATCAATGATTATAAATTTATCCGCCATCTCAAAGGCATCGGCAATTTGGTGGGTGACAACAATCGATGTCACATGCTTCACTTCCGCCAGCCTGTTGATCAACTGGATAACATTAATCGTCGCCTGCGGGTCGAGGCCAGTGGTTGGTTCATCATAGAGCATGATTCTCGGATCGGTGGAAAGAAGCGCCCGCCCGATAGCAACCCGTCTTTGCATACCGCCCGACAATTCATCCGGGAGACGATCGATAATTTCATCGGAAAGCCCAACAAAACCCAGCATCTCTTTGACCTTCGCCTCAATCTCTTCAAGCGACATTTTTGTATGCTCGAGAAGATAAAATCCGACATTTTCTCCAACGGTAAGCGAGTCAAATAGAGCGCCATCTTGAAAAACCATCCCGATCCGCTTTCTAATTTCGCTCAACCTGCTCTGCTTAACACCGCGAATGTTATATCCCTCAACGATTATTTCTCCATCGTCGGGGCGAATGAGACCAAGTATTAATCTAAGGATGGTCGATTTCCCCGAGCCGGAATGCCCCATAATTACGCGGGCTTCGCCATCCGGAATTTCAAACGAGATATTTCTTAATATCTGCTTTCCGCCGATCGAGAAATTGACATTCCTGAGGACAATCATAAATATCCTTTGAGAAAAGAGAAAATTGTCTTCGTGATTATGAAATTTCCGACCAGAATGGTAATGGAGGCGATGACTACCGATTCCGTTGTGGCGCGGCCAACTCCTTTGGTGCCACCCTCGGCGGTAAAACCTTTATAGCAGGATATAAAACCGATCACAAACCCATAAATAATCGGCTTGACGAGCCCCATAAATATATTTCCAAAAATAAGCTTTTCCTTAATGGCCGTCCAGTAGGTGATTGAAGTAATATGTGATATAAGAATGGCGATCAGCCAGCCACCGGATATAGCTATGACATCGCATAAAATGGTCAACACCGGCACCATTATAACCAGCGAAATAAGTCTCGGAGCGGCCAGCTTGCGAACGGGGTCAATTCCAAAAGCGATTAAAGCATCAATCTGATTCGAGGATTTCATGGCGCCGATTTCGGCGGTGATTCCCGAGGCTACCCGTGCGGCGACCATCAGCCCTGTCAAGACCGGCCCCAATTCGCGGACAATGGCGAGCACCATTATCCGCCCCAGATAGTTTTTGCTTCCAAAATCGGCGAGTTCGTTGGAAAATTGAAGCGCCATTCCTTGCCCGGCGGAAAGACCGGTCAGGATAACCAGAAAAAGCGAGCCAACTCCGATCAGATACATCTGCTCAAACGTCTCGGCGACATAAATGGGACGACCGACCGACGAGCGAAGCATCCGCAGAGAAAAATAAAAAAGTCGCTGGCATTCGTAGGCAAAGCTTTTCAGCCAATTCAGGAAGGCAATTACAATCTTAAAAGGCATGGCGATATTTATCTAATTTTGCTCCGACGCTGACCTTATGCCATTGTCCATCAAACCGTAATGGTAGACGGATAGGTATCAATTGTCAAGGTACCTTTACAAGCCCTCGGCTCATTTTAATTTATAGATACGGGCAAAATGCCGCGATGTGTCAAAAATTACTTTGAAATATGTCGTTATATGTTATCATAATCGCCACGAGGTATAAATAAGCCAGAGGCAATGAATGTATAATAGCAATAAGACAAAGCGTGGTCATGCGATAGCGCTTTTTTCCGGAGGCCTTGATTCTTCTCTCGCTATTCTTTTAGTCCTGAGACAGAATATTGAGGTGACCGCTTTGACATTTCTGACCAATTTTGGATGCGACATTACCGATAAATCAAGTTGCGGCTCCGACCCATACCCGATGGCGGAGAAATTCGGATTCAATGTCAAGCTGGTGCATCTGGGCGACAAATTTATCAATATTGTGAAATCTCCCAAATATGGATACGGCAAAAATATGAATCCCTGCATTGACTGCCGGGTACTGATGTTGCGCGAGGCAAAGGAGTTCATGAGAATGGTCGGGGCGGATTTTATTATAACCGGCGAGGTCGTCGGCCAGAGACCGATGTCGCAAATGCGGAATACTCTGCGAATGATAGAAAAAGTGTGCGATCTTGACGGGTATCTGGTAAGACCACTATCGGCCAAATTGCTGACAGAAAGTATCGCCGAGAAAAACGGACTGCTTAATAGAAATCTTCTTGAAAATATCTCAGGCCGCTCCCGCAAGAGGCAGATGGAATTGGCGCGGGAATTTGGGCTTGAGGATTATCCCAGCCCCGCGGGAGGATGTCTTCTGACTGATATCGGGTATTCAAATCGCTTGCGGGACCTTCTGGCGCATAATGATAATATAGACTTCAACGACCTTAATTTATTGCGCGTGGGACGTCATTTTCGTCTTGATTCGAAGACGAAGCTAATAATTGGACGGCATGAGGAAGATAATGATAAGATTGAACAATATGCAAAGCCCGATCAAACTCTTCTCGAGGCGCTGGGAACCGGCTCGCCGGTTGCAATCCTGATTGGCCCTGAAAATGGAGATATGCTTGAAAGGGCAGCGTCTATCACCGCCAGATATAGCGATTCCAAACATCTGCCGGAAGTCGAAGTGACATGTACTAACCCCACAGATGGCCGGAAAATCAATATTCGCCCTTGCCTGCCGGAGGAAGCCGAGAAATACCTCATAAAATAACTCTCGATATTTGGGCAGATATTCAGAGGCTGTCCCACAAGTCAGGATTTTGTGGCGCCGGTTACTTGTCCGTCAGGAGCCGGAGCATGACGGCCGAAACTTTTCAACTTATGGGACAGCCTCTTCATGACTGGCCGCAATGATAAATCGAGAAGGGTTCCCATGAGCCCAGGTAGGGAACCCTTCTCTCCTTGTTAGAGCAACCGAACAGCTAACCGCCAAGGAATCGCTGTCGCGTTTTTCAAACCGGCAGATTGCGGGCAACCTCTATTTTGTTATATACTATGTCACCCGACGATCAATGTATTAACAAACCGCATGCCGATTTCTTTCGAAAAGCATAATTGATAATGTTACAATGGTTTATATGAACTTATGAATGATTATCTACCGCGTGCTGGCGGCATTTGGCGCATGATGTGCGCCTTGAGAGGCTAAGAGCGAATAGGCAGGTTATTTATCTCTATATCAGTCAATCGATTATGGCGCCGCAAAATCTGCCAATAAAGAAGCCTCCTCTTGCGGAGGAGGCTTCCTCACTTGCTGTGGCTTTGTAATCTCTTTCCCTAATTACTTCAGCATCATCATCTTCTTCGTGGCGCTAAAATCGCCCGCTTGAATACGGTAAAAATACACACCGCTTGCTACAGAATTGCCGGTATGATCTGTACCATCCCAGATGATCGACTGGGAACCAGCTTCCTGGTAACCGCTGGTCAGGGTCTTCACGCTCTGGCCAAGAACATTGTAGATTTCCAAATGGACATTACAGGCCTTAGGAAGATCATAAGAAATGCTGGTTGACGGGTTAAATGGATTGGGTGCATTCTGCCCCAGCCCAAATTCTTTGGGAAGAACCGTTGGCGCAGTCTGATTATTCGAATTATTCGAAATATCCAGGGGCGCTGAGAAACCGATCATGTCGGGTTTCAGGCTCTGGACCTCGCCCTTGGCGTCGGTATAGATAAACATCGGCGAATGATTCGGCTCCGGAATCGTGATCGGCGTCAACTCAATGGATTTGATATCCGGGTTGTTGACCGTGAAAATCAGGTTGGCGACAACGCCAGTCCCGGGTTCCAGATCACTTTTCTGGCCGGCAATCATCGGAATTAAACCAAGAATAACGATATGGTTATCATTATCGATGGATCCATAGGCGAAGTCAAAATCTGCGGAACGAGTCCCCTCAAAAGAGACTTCTTCCAACGTTACACCCTCCGAAAATTGCAGAGGCAAATCCAATGCGGCCATAGGCTGGATATTCTTCAGTTCCAGAGGGAGGATAAATTTCCCATCTGTAACCTGTGCCTTTTTGGCCACCAGTGTATTCATCTCTGCAGCGAAAATCGAAGAGGCCATAAAAATTACCAAGACAACTGTGATGATGCTAAAATGCTTCATGAATACTCACCCCCCGTTAAGGGTTAAAGGTTTTGGTTCAGCCATCGTCCAATTCTGCGAAAACAATCCATGTTTTGGCGACGGCCATTTACAAATCCGCAATACGTTCATCTTTCCTATATATAACATAGCCTGTGAAGGGTCATGTGGGTTACACCAATACCTATAATAATCAAATTTCATAATTTTGTCAAGAGGTTTATTCAATTGTATCCCATCATTTTCTTGGCCTCGTCGGACATCCGCTCCGGACTCCAAGGGGGATCCCAAACCATTTTAACGGTCGCTTGCTTTACTCCGTCAAGTATTTCGACCTTCTCTTTGACATCCGCCGACATGGGAGCATGCATCGGGCAACCCGGCGCAGTTAATGTCATATCTACCTCCACATTTCCGCCATCTATCCGAACATCATATATCAGACCGAGGTCAACGATGTTTATCGGTATTTCAGGGTCATAGCAGTTTTTTAGGGCTGTCATGACCATGTCTCTTGTAAGCAAATTATCCTCCTGACAAAGGTTATAAATACTTTTTTATTCAAAAGTTCCAAAAATTTGTTCAAAAATTGATACGGATCAACGATTTTTATATTCAAAACAATTTTAGGCCGCTTTAATCTTTGCGCTGGGAATAGGCTTTTCCGCTTCCTAATATGGAAAAGAACGCCCAATTTGCCCTGAAATCCTTTCTGAAGAGCTTATGGCGGGAAGCTGGAACGCGCAGGAAAGCCAAACAAAGCCACTTCGTGGCCTTTAACTGTATACATATCAGCCGATTACGAAATTTGGGTTTGTTTTTTGGATTTTTTTGGGTAGTACAATAGACATTGTAAGTATGTG
>CAZCFT010000013.1:0-38953 GCA_964498015.1 uncultured Ignavibacteriaceae bacterium | reverse complement strand
AATGAAACTAAATATTTGATTTTTTGCAACTGATTATGCCATTTGCAATTTCGAGTCATATTTCCGAGTCACGCCACGACATAAGAGAACCCCGCCGATTAGCGGGGTTCAATTGAACCAATTGAGAAGGTAATTCCTAAGCAGTTGCCTGATCCTGCCTTCTCTTTCCGAGGAATTTTACGAACTCCAATATCCCAAGAATCAAAAATATACCACATATAATTAGCCAGATCGCCATAAAGGCGCCATCCTTGAAAGAGGTCGATGTCCAATCCCCGATAGATTGAATTCGCTGTATGAAAAGAGAGATACGGGCCATAACCGTATATCCAAAGGATGCGCCGAAGCCGATCATGAGAATGCTGATACCAAATTTTGCTACCCCTTTGAAAAGACCGACGTGTTCTTTTGAAAAGAAGAAATAAAATAGGCCGGCAATCATCCCTATAAAAATAATAATCTGCGAAATGCCCCCCGCGGGATCCAGATACCCACTGCCAAGGAAATTGCCCCAGTTGAAAACCCTCATGGTGGAGTATAGTTGCATATTGACGCTATTTCTCATTATCAGCGGGATCTCCACGCCCACAGCAATCCCGATATAAATGGCAATCGGCCAACGGCTTACCCACGACCACTTTGAAGAAAACCTTGTCCACATCATTAATCCCAATATTGCCGGAACTATATACCACCATTTATTGGCATTAAGCCAGAGCAAGTAGAAATCGCCATCTTTCAGAAAATCGAAAAGATTGGGCTGAAGCCCATTATGCCAAAGGATGATAGCGAAATATCCCGTGGAAACACCTACCACTAAATGCTCGGCGAACTTGTATAAAGGATTATCTTTATACAGAAAAGAAAAAGTGCAAAGAGTCAGAAAGGCTCCCAGGGTTGTCCACAAAAAGGTCCCGAATGACATAGCTTGCATCTGTATTTCACCTCCTCATTACTTTGCTCTGCGGCGTGACAGCAGGAAGCCGACATTGCCGAGCACAATAAATAAGATAATTACAATATGGGCATAAACCTGGATTCTCATGCCGTCCATAGCTCGACCGGGATTGTCGGCCAAGGCTTCATATTGAGCGGCTCCCAGCAGTCCACCCATGATACCAAAAATTTGACCGGTGTTTAAGTAGGGATAATAGTCGGCTGCCATAACGCCCGTCATACCCAGCGCCAGCGGAAAATTGTAACGACCTTGGCCATAAATAATCCAAGCGTCCGCGATATTGCCCGACTCCAAAGCCACCACGCACTTCACCTGGTCATAATTTCTTATTGTCTTCATCATGGGGATACTGTCAAGCGGGGTATTGTAATAGTCAGTCGGGTAAGGAATGCGGAAGTTCTGGCCCATCCCTAAAATGACCAGCGCATAATATGGCTTGTAGCCAAGAAAAGTGTAATCGATGCCATTCTTAATTTCCCGTCCCTTATAAAAAACCCCGTTATAAGTTCTATCCAGCTTCATGGAATCGGTCAAATCCCGGATTGTCTGATCCACCATGCCGGGCCCATTTTGAGAAAGCGCGCTGAAAATCACTTTCACATTTTTGCGGAAAACCTGTTCGGCAACGGCATAGGCCATGGGATGCAATTCCGCAAGCGACGATGGGTCGTAATCAATAGCCAGATAAATCACATCCCCCTCTTTAAGAGTGTCAACAAAATTGAATATCGACTTCACCTCTTTTGTCTTGGCCAGAGGGATTTGAAATGGGATCAAATAAGTAAGAACACAAACCACGGCCAAAAAGAGAAAGACCCAGCGCCGATCCAGCATCATGAAACGATCAAGAAGATTCATATTTATCCTCCTCAATCCTTGCCTAAATAGGCGCGTTCAATGCCAAGCATTACTTTTAGAGCAGTGGCGACACCACCCAAACCAACGCCGATGATAATCGCTCTCTTGGCCGCCAGATTTGGAACATTAAGAAGCCATGAGGCAGTTTTCTCCATATATTCCCCGATCGGCCCAAGATAGGGATTGAATCGAAGCATCACAATCATGGCCGAAAGGAGCAGCAGGGTTGCTAAGATAGAGCGGGCTCGGAAAGCACGGTATGCCGCCGATGCAATAAAGAAAGCCAGAAGGGCAAACATGGTAGCCTGTATCGGAATCAAGATGTTGTCGAAGAAACCAAGAAACATATAATTTTTCAAACCCTCAGAACTGAAAAAATGTCGCCCATAATCAAATCCGAAAATGAACATCGAAAACAATCCCGCCAATGTGATGATGGAATATCCCCAATCAGGTTTCTTGAGCCGGATCTTCATATATGATACTCGAATCAGCGACCAGATGCCCAGAGCCAGAGCGAAAATGCCGATAATATAAATCCATTTGAGCAGGAATTCATTGACGTTCATTGACAGGTCGCTGGGGACAAAATACTGTATGATCATTATTACGGCGAAGGCGAAAACGAAAGCTAATGGAATTTGTCGTTTCATTTTTATCCCTCGTCAATTGGTTATATGAAAGATTTCAGTGAAATTGTTCCAGTGGAAATTGGCCGCGATCATACCTATTATCGCGAGGACAATGATGGCCGCCTTGGCGTAATCTTGCGCCTTAAGCGAGCCAAGTAAAACCGGTTCGCGGCCAAGATAGGCAGATGCCGCATACAGCTCTTCACCTATCAAAGTATAATCGCAGGCAACAACAAAGAAAGGAATTTGAGCGACTTCATCAGTTCCAGCGATTTGGATAGAGCCGGCCAACGCCCCCGTTTCTGCCAGTAGAAGGGATTCTGCGTAGAATTTGCCCATATAGATATTGGTAGCGGGCAATTCACGAAGCATCGTACCATTTACTGCCGCAACATAGGGAAACTGCATCGAGGTGGCAAAATAAACCATATTTTCTTTGTATGCCTCCGGCCGACCGGCGTCAAGATAGCTCGCTCTCACTGTTTCCTGCGCCACGGTCATCACGATCGGGTCGTTGCAGGGGACAATCAACCCGGTTTGATATTCGGCAACCTTTTTGGCCACCCTCCCCAAAATGGTAAAGGAAGCGATGGTGGCAATATCCGCCGCAGTGCCAAGCCCGAGGACATAAAGAATCGGTTTCCCCATTTCGGTGGCGCGGCCTATCGCCTCGTCAACCGCTTCAATGCCAGCCAGCTTTCGCACAAAAAGATTTGCCCCCTTGCGAGCCTTAACTATAAAGTAGACCATTAGAGATGTGAAAAGCAGGACGAAAAGCAGTATTAGAGTACGAGACGTATTATACCATTGTCCCGTAGTCTGGATTGGGCCGAATATCGCCATTTCTGCAAAGATCATGCTGTCGGCGGTTATGGCGCGGAGCTTGTAATAATAATCGGAATTGTTCGGCATATAATCATTTTCTTCAGCGCTGGCGCCTCCCAGATCAACATATTCTTTACTTCCAGACGGAGAAACCCCGCGCTCAACGAAACCGCTGTCACGATTTGTCGAACGGAAAATCTTGTAGCCCAACACCGACTTATTTCCGCTCCCGTCGTCAGAAGATAAATCCCAGCTAAGCGTTATGGAGTGCCCATTGTCATTGGGAGTGTCTTTGGCTCTTAAATTCCCCGGCGAAGCCGGCGGGGAAATAGTCGGGGTTGTTGTTTGGCTTGATGTATCAATACTTCCCTGAGCCAGCCCCGCAGAGACTGCCCCGAGAAACATGATACAACAAAGCATTAGTATCTTCAATTTCATATTCACCTCGCCGCGATCTATGTATTAATCAACTTATCAAACCCAACCAATCCTGGAATAGAAAAGTGAGCCGTCCCACCAAAAGCGATACGCGCCCCATGACAGTGTACCCAAACGAAGCTCCGAAGGTCACCATCAGGACCCAGATACCGAGGCGCGAGGCTCCGCCATAGAATCCTTTGTGTTCTTTGGAAAAGAAGAAATAAACAAGCCCACAGAATGTCCCGACGAAAATGACCCAATTAGTAAGGCTAAGGGTGAATTGTCCGGATGCGGAAAGTGAGAAGCCCGAAAAGAACGGCCCGATTCCTTTCCATTCCACTAATAGCGGAACGAATGTATTGCTCACCTGGTTTACAAAATCAGAGCGCAAATATCTAATAAGATTTAATCCAGCTGTGGTCCCCACTATAAATGCCAGTGGCCAACGCGCGATCCAGCCTGTCTTGGATGATAATCGCATCAACAACATCACGCCCAGAATTAAGGGAATTAGATAGAAGACATTAAATTCCTTAAACGGAACGCCAAAAAATCCTGAAAGCGTCGATGAGACACGCGGAATAAAATTGCCGACGAAAGTTGACCAGAACCCGACGCACATCCAGTAGGCCGCCGAAACACCAACAAAAAGATGTTCCGCAAATTTGTAATACGGATTGTCTTTGTATAAGAATGAGAGTATGGCAAGGGTGAGAAATGCGGCCAACGTGACAAAAAATGCATCACGAACCGATATATCGGTCACGCCACCTGTACTGCTAAGGACTCCAGCCTTAATCAGCCAACTGATTACGAACAGGGCAATCGAGGAAAATAGAATAATCTTCCCCCACGGGCGAGAACCACTCATATCAGCCCTGCCTCCGCCTTATGATAAAATAGGAAATATTCCCAATAACAATGAAAGCCATTATGACTAAATGCGCCAATGTCTGCGGCCCCATCATTTTTACACCCGGCTGAGGCATTTTCGCAAAGCGGGGATAATTTCTCACAAGCTCTGATTCATACTCGGCCGCCCCTTTTATTCCTCCAAGAAGGCCAACCAACTGAGTCGGCCAGTAAGGATAGAGCAATGGCGCCGAAACCGCGGCGCTCCCGCCGGCCATCGGGATATGCCCCGGATCCCCGGCGAATTGCACCCATTCTTTCACGCCCGGCAATCCGCCTCCGACCGAGATTAGGAGGTCCATATCGCGAAGCGATTTTACATTTTTCATAATAGGCATCGAATCAAGATTAACGCCGGCGACATCCGTCAAATACATCTTTCTAATGTCCGTTATGATTACATTAAGCACTCCCTGGTTGCCCGCTTTATATCCCAGATTTACGTAATCAACCCCGTTGACTTTCTCAGGGAATTCCTTCTTCACAATATTTTCAATCGCCGCTCCCGCCAATGACTGACCGGTCGCCCATAGGCCCATAATATAAACTTTATGGCCTTTGGCCAGAGAATGCCTCAGGAAAGCATTGGACATCGGTTCAACTTCGGGCGCCATTGAGGGTCCATAATCATAGGAGATGAGAATTCTTGAACCTGATGATAGATTTTCTATTTTGTCATAGACCGCTTCCACAATCGGACTTGCCTTCTCCGAGAAGGTAATATTGAAAAGGATTGGGACCGCTACCGCCAGACCGATGAAGACGAATATTATCCGTCGCTCAACCTCCTGTCCCCGAATCGCCCTTATTAGAAACCAGAGCAACCCAGCGCCTATCAGCCCAAACGAAATTAGCAGGCCAACTTTATTCATTGTCGACTCCGAGATAGGTTCTTTCCACGCCAAGAATCAATCTCAGCGACATCGAAATCACGCCGAGCGCTATACCTATCATAATAGCCCTCTGGCCGGCCAAATTAGGTGAAGTCATTATCCAGATTGCGAGGTTGGGAATTTGCAGCAAAGAAAATGATTCCGGAATCCAGCTCGTGGCATAAACTCCAAGCGGCGTCCTTCCGAGCAGAATAATAAAGGCGGCAATAAGTAAAATAGTCGCCTCGCGATTTTTCGCCCGGAAGGCTCTGTATGACGCCGAGGCAACATAAAACGCCAGTAGCGCATACATGGTCGCCCCAAGCGGATTGAATATCCAGTCGTAAAGCATCTGAAACAACGATCCGGAAGCGGCAACGTCGGCGGAGATTCCACCCGGATTACCGAGTTTGAAAAGCCCGGCGATCAGCATTATGAAAAATCCAAGCAAAGTCACAAGAGAAAATGCCCAGTCTTTATTCTTCTTATAGAGGCGATTGCCATGAATTCTAACCAGATTCCCTCCGCCGAGGAAAAAAGCAAAGACGGCGATAATATCAAAAAAGATGGAGAAATCCTCGCCCAGTCTTTCCGCCGGAGGAAAAAAGACCGAAAGGATTAGAACTGTGCCAACAACTAAGGTAATGAGAAGCGGAACCTGACGTTTCAAATCATCTCTCCATTAAAATCAATTCTGAATGGTAAATATTCTCTGCATATATTCAGACAGTTTTATAAAGAACTCTCCACCCCAGGCATGAGAGACAGTGGCAGAAACGACACCAATGATAATCACTATCATAGCAAGGAATTTCCCGACATCCTGCCCTTTCAGCGAACCAAGCTGTTTGGGCTCATTGGAAAGATAAGCCGAGGCGGCAAATAATTCCTCGCCGATCAAGGTGTAGTCGCAGGCGACGACGAAGAAAGGCAATTGCGCCGGCTGTGCGGTTCCGGCAATCTGGATCGCGCCTATGGAGTTTCCGGTCTCGGCCAGTATCAATGATTCTGCAAAAAACGCCCCAAGATAAAAACAGGTCGCCGGTTTTTCGCGTACCATGATACCGTCAACGGCGGCAACATATCCAAACTGTTCATCCGTAACATATCGCACCATATCATCATTATAAGCGTCAGGCCGTCCGGCGCCGAGATAAGCTTCTTTAATGGTCTCTCTGGCAGTTGTCATAACCAATGAACGTGATACAGGCATATTGATTTTTATATCATAGTCAGCAACTACCTTCGCCACCCTTCCCAGAAGCGTAATACCAGCGATGGTCTGCACGTCATCCATATCACTTATCCCTGGGATGAACAAAATCGGACGCCCCATTTCGGTAGCGCGGCCGATGGCCTCATCAATTGCTTCCAGACCCGCAATTTTCCTGATAAAAAGCTTCTTCCCCCTTTTCGCATGTGCAATGAAATAGATGACCGCACCCGCGACAATCAGACCGACCAAAAAAAGATTGAGCAGATTCCAGTTGATTATATCCATCTCGGGAGTAACGGCATTGGAGATTTCCGAATAGGACAGTCTGCCATCATAACTTGCCGCCACCTTAAAGCGATAGTATTTGCCGCGCTCGACATTCTTATCAATTAATAATTTATTCTTGGGAGCGACAAATCCGACTAAGATGAAGCTGTCAGACTTTTCTCCCGCTCGATATATCTCGTATCCGGTAATAAAATTACTTCCGGTGTCGTCAGCTGAAAGCTCCCAGCGGACTTCGACCGCTTCTCCCCTATCATACTTAAAATCTTGGGCTCTGACATTGGTCGGTGGCGCTGGAATATATATTGGGGCGCTTTGATTGGACTGCAAAGGATTCTGACTAAACAGAGTCTGGTTAAATATATTGAAAAATAGAAAAATGAATGAAGCGGATATGACTTTGAGACAAGGAGAAATTGTCGGCTTGTCAGTCATTATTATCGGATCAGACCCAGCCAGTCCCCAAAGATGAATTCCATGCGGCCGATCAGGAGCGACATACGGCTCATGACTGTGTATCCGAAAGACGCTCCGAAGGTAATCATGATGGTCCAGATACCGATGCGGGCGGCGCCGCCAAATGCCCCTTTGTGTTCTTTGCTGAAAAAGAAATAAACGAGGCCGGTAAAGGTCCCTCCGGCAATGACAATATTTCCAATAGTGTCATACAATGAAGCGGAAAAAACGGGCTGGCCAAATCGGGATCCGAGAAGGGGCATCAGAGTGCTCTGTACCTGTAACATGACATTGGATGAAAAGTAATTTATCAGATAGAATCCCGCCGTAGCGCCGACAACAAAAGCCAGCGGCCAGCGGGAAATCCAACCGATGCTTGGAACTAATCTAAGAAGCATCATAACCCCAAGAGTGGCTCCGACCAACAGCATATAATTCGGGTCAGGCGCGGTAATGCCTCTCCAGAAAAGCCCGAGAATATTATCAAAGAAAAGCGTCACAAACCAGTACCCGGCGGAGATGCCCACAAAAATCGACTCGCACACTTTATACCAGGGGTTATCTTTATATAGAAAAGATATTATCCCCAGCGTCAGGAAAGCGGCGACCCAGATTCCGAAAATCTGCATGTTATTGTTTCTTCTCCTTCTCCTTTTCCTCTTTTCGCTTTTCGCCCAGGAAGAAGGCCGCGTTTCCAATAATGATAAAAGCGATAACGACGACATGGGAAAACGACTGCGGGAGCATATAAAATGTGGCCGTGCCGATCTTTCCCGTGGCCCGCTCGAATTCCGCCGCCCCACTCAGACCGCCAAGAAGCCCTTTCAATTGACCTGCGCGAAGGTACGGGTACATTCCTGTCGCCTGCACGCCGGTATTACCGGTTCCCATCTTCAATCCATAACGATCGACAGCCACCTGCACCCATTCCACAGTCCCCGGGTAGCCGGCGGAAAGATTAAACGAATAGTCGATATTGGAGAAATTCCGGACATCACGCAGGAGCGGTATGGAATCATAGGGAATCCCGCGAGTATCCCGCGAAAACATCGTTCTGAAATCAGCTCCCATACGCTGGATCACAAATTCATTCCCGGTCTGAAATCCGAGATTGACATAATCAACCCCTCGCTGGAGGTTTTTCTTTACGATCAGGGAATCAGCCAGCGCAATTTGCAGAGCCATTTCGGCCTGCTGTGGGCCTTGGGGCCACAAACCCATAATAATGATTTTCAGGTTGCGCTCAAGACAAAGACGGAAAAATGACTCTGCCATCGGCTGGAGCTCCGGAGCCGATGCCGGATCGTAGTCAAATGAAGCCAGCACTTTTGATCCCGGTTTCAATCTCGCCACGGAATCATAGACAGTTTGAACCTCGGGCGAAACCCGAATTGGCTGTGATACCTTCATAAAAAATGGCAGAACGACTGCAATCCCGACAAACAGAAAGACGATGCGTCTTCCCACAAAGTGGCCGTTAATAGTTCTTATGAAGACAAAGACCAACGATAAAACGATTAGGCCAATAATTATATAGGAAACGGTCGTCGAGAAATTCACCGGCTTGGGCGCCAAAAAGTAAAGTATCAATACAACGGCCAGAAGAATGCCATATATCAGGAAATCCTTTTTCATTCTCAGTCGCTGCCCCCCAGATAAGATCGTTAGATGCCAAGTATGATCCGCAGGGAAGTGGAGACCGTTCCCAGAGCAATGCCAATCATAATTGCCCGCTGTCCGGCGGAATTAATAAACCCCATTATCCAGATAGTAATCTTAGATGGCATGATACTTTCCGGCAGATGAATCAGAGAACCGACAGCATCGCCAACCGGCACACGGCCGATCATCACAAAAAAGGCCGCCAACAACAGTAGCGTGGCTTCGAGATTTCGAGCGCGGAAGGCTCGATAAGACGCCGATGCGACAAAAAATGCAAGCAGGGCAAACATGGTCGCCGATAGCGGAGAATAGACATATTGGTACATCCAATCAAAGCCGGTTCCGGCATCGCGAAAATGACTCCATCCCGCAAACCCTATTATCACCATAAGCAAGAAGGAAAGTATAATGACTATGGAGTATCCCCAGCCTGAACGACGACGATAGACTTTGTCAGCGGAAATTTTCATAAGGTTAAGAGCTCCCAGCCAGATGGCGCAGGCGCCGATAATCGAAAACCAGTCGGAAAACCAATTGTTGAGCTGGTTAAACGGCGGATGGGGGATGAAATATTGGAGAACGAATACCACTCCCACTACTCCGGTCATGATCAGGGGAATCTCTCGTCTCATCGCCTCATCCTCTTCTTAGCCGATCACCGTAAAAAATTTTGAAAGCTGGAAAAGATTAAACGTCTCCAGAATCACTCCAAGTATAATCGCAACCAGAATTATCGCTTTCCCCATATCCTGCCCTTTAAGCGAACCAAGAAGCTTTGGCTCGCGGGAAAGATAAGCCGAGGCGGCAAATAACTCCTCGCCAATAAGAGTGTAATCACATGCGGCTACGAAAAATGGCAACTGCGATGGCTGACCGGTGCCGGCGATCTGAATCGCGCCTATCGAATTGCCGGTCTCGGATAGAATCAAAGACTCAGCATAAAAATTTCCTAACATGAATACAGTGGCCGGTTTCTCTCTGATAAACATGCCATCAATGCCGGCGGCATATCCAAACTGATCGTCGGTAAGATAATGGACCTGATCTTCATTAAAAGCATCCGGCCTCCCGGCCTTGGAATAAGCTTCTTTTACCATCTCTTTAGCGGTAACCATAACCAGCGAACGGCTGACCGGAACTTCAATCCAGGTCTCATATTCCGCCGCCAACTGAGCTACCCGCCCCAGAATGGTTAATCCGGCAATGGTCTGAACATTATCCATATCCGAAGTGCCAGGGATAAAAAATATCTTCTTCCCCATCTCGGTAGCGCGTCCTACCGCCTCGTCAACTGCATCCAGACCTGCTATTTTTCGTATAAAAAGCTTTTTCCCTGATTTGGCCTGATTTATGAAGTATATAATCAACCCACAGAGAATTATCGTGCCGATAAAGACATTCAGACGACGCTTGTCAAACCATTGGGCGGTCGCTTTTACCGGCCCGACCAGATCAGATTCCGATGATGCCTGCCAGACAGTACGGCTGTTTTCTTTTAATTGATTTACGGCCAAAATCTTATAGTAAAATTCCTTATCCCCTCCGGCATTATTATCTATCAATTGGTTCGAACCGGCAGGAATTTCGCCGACAGTCTCAAAAGGCCCCTCTCTCTTATCCGAATGAAAAACTCTATAAAGAACAACTTTCCCATTCTCATGGTCATCCGCCGAAAGATCCCACTTTATCAAAACCGCTCCGCCAGCATCATTAGGATTGTCCGCGGCCATGACATTCTTAACCATGACCGGCGTTACACCGGGAGGCGGAGTATTAAGAGTATCGGGGATAATCGCCGAATTAGCGGCTTGCTGGCCAAAGGCAGAGCCGATTGAAAACAGAAGCAAAAAAATCAGTAATGCGGTTGATATAGCCTTCACAAATTCACTTTCAATAAAAAACCCTACGATCATATAACGGGTCAAATGTAAGGCTTATCAAATCTAATAATTTATTCTCAGATGTAGAAGTCATAATCTTCCCAAACTATCGATAATCCTCTACCTTTCGCCGGTTAAACCCTCGCGAAAGATTTGTCAATCTAACCGCCTCTTGTAAACATGTCAAGCCAAAAAATCACGCTGATCTTCGGACTATATGAATGAACCAATAAAATTGGTTCTCGGATCGCAATAATTATCCGTACGTGAAGCCCAATAATGCGAGCTCAATGAATCAGAGTCAGCAATCGATTCCAGCGGACTCGTTCTGGAAAGTGCACGGCATTATATAGAAAAAGCCTTGGTACCGAGAGAGGATCGCCCGCAGAAATTGAAGGGGAATTATCATCAGGCCCCCACGACCAGTGAATAACTAAGGCCTCTCCGAGAACATTATTTTTGGGCACCGGTCCCCAGAAGCGGGAATCGAACGAATTATCGCGATTGTCACCCATCATAAAAAAACAATCTTTCGGCACGACGTAAGGACCCCAGTTGTCGCGGCTATTCCCATTCGGATCAGGTCGGGGTCTTATCTGATTATCAGCAAATTTGGAATAAGTCGCGTTGGGAAAAACCTTGTTGTCAACATAGAGAACCTTATCCTTGACCTCCACTGTCTGTCCCGATACAGCCACGCACCGCTTGATATAATTGGTGACCCCGTCTCCCGGCCACTTGAATATGACCACATCTCCCTGCTTCGGTTCTCTGATTGCCGGAACGCGCCAATCCACGAGCGGAATTCTGGCTCCGTAGATAAATTTATTGGCTATCAAAAAGTCCCCAATCAGCAGAGTATCCTCCATTGAAGATGAGGGAATTTTATAAGCCTCGACGATTGAAGTTTTAATTATTACCGCCAGCACAACGGCGATCAGAAGCGACTTAAAATTTTCCCAGAGGAAGTCAAACAGGTCGCCTTCTTTTTTCCCTTTTGATTTTGCCATAATACTCGCTCTTCGCTTTCAATTAATCCTATTGTCTTATACAAACCAGTCAGTGATCCTGTCTTAAATAGGAAATTAGTTCCACCGACCAATATCGTTTATGGTCACAAAAACCACTAATATCAAAAGAAAAGCAATGCCAATCTGCTGGATAATCAAGCGCGTTTTTATCGAGACGGGCGAGCCTTTTAGTCTTTCAACAAGAAGAAAAAGGAGATGGCCGCCATCCAATAAGGGGATAGGAAGAATATTCAAAACCGCCAAGTTAACTGAAAGTAATGCCAGAAATTCAAGAAGAATATCAAATCCGGCCCTCGCCGTAGCCCCTGCAATCTGGCTAATCAATATCGGCCCGCCGATTTCTGAAGGCGTAACGGTACGGCTGATTAGTCCACCGACGAACTCGAAAACCTTTTCGACATAGAAAATTGATTGAGCGATTCCGGCTCCAAAAGCCTGAATAATACCCAGCCGTTTGAAAACCGGTTGGTTACCAACCCCTATTTTCCCGACGGCAATTGTATCCCCTTTGGGCGTGACGGCAAAATCCTTGTAGGTTACAAGAGTGGATGTCGTTGTTATCGAATCCCGTCGCCAGGTAACTTCAATAGGTTGCTCAACCTTCTTATAAATAATATCCGCCATATCTTGGAATGTTTTTATCTCGATCCCGTCGATCGCGACAATCATATCTCCCATTTTAAGACCCGCTTTTTCCGCTGGGCTGTTAGGAGAAACATATCCAATATGAACAGCTTCGACCTCCTGACCGCGCACCATATAGAGGCCGGTGAGAACAACAATCGCCAAAACGAAATTCATAAACGGGCCGGCGCCAATGACCAGGAATCTTTTCCAGATTGGTTTGGACATAAACTCCCATGGCTCGCCGCTGACCTCTTCATTGGGTTGTTCCCCGGCCATTTTCACATAACCGCCGAGAGGTATGACACCCAAGGCGTATTCCGTCTCGCCCCATTTCTTGGATATGAGTGTCGGCGGAAAACCAAGCGAAAATTTCTCCACCCGTATTCCTGACTTCTTGGCGACAAGAAAGTGCCCCAGTTCATGGAAAAAAACCAGAACTCCGAGCACAAATATGGTCGCCAAAATGGTGATAAGCATTTTCTAAATCAACTCCCGGGCCAACCTACGTCCTTCACTGTCAGCCTCTATTATATCCTGATACGAAGGATTTACAACAGGGTTATGCTTTTCCATAGAATTAATTACTATATCGGGAATCTTCTGGAATCCAATAGTATTATCTAAGAAGGCCGCAACGGCAACTTCATTGGCGGCGTTGAAAACCGCAGGCAAGGTTCCTCCCGTTTTCGCAACACTATATGCCGCTTTAAGCAAAGGGAATTTCACATAATCCGGTTTTTCAAAAGTGAGCGATCCTATTTCGATCAAATTAACTTGACCGTTTTTGGAAGGAATTCTCTTGGGGTAAAAAAGTGAATATGCAATAGGAAGGCGCATATCTGGATTCGACATCTGCGCTATTATTGATGAATCAATAAATTCCACCATGGAGTGTACTATAGACTGCGGATGAATGACAATTTCAATTTTTTCCGGCGAGAGTTCAAAAAGTTGAACGGCTTCGAGCAGTTCCAAACCCTTGTTCATCATTGTGGCGGAATCAATGGTTATCTTGGGGCCCATTTTCCACACAGGATGGCTCAACGCCCGCTCCCGCGTTATGGCGCCAAATTCCTCCAACGGAAGCTCTCTGAAAGGTCCGCCAGAACCAGTAAGAATAATCTTCTTGACCTCTCCTCTGTTTCCTGAACCAAGCGCCTGCCATATTGCCGAATGCTCCGAATCGACCGGAATAATCTCGGCTCCTGTCTGCTTTCTCAAATGGTTAAGCATTTCGCCGCCAATAACCATCGATTCTTTATTCGCCAGTGCAAGTCTTTTGCCCGCCCGAACAGCGCTCAATGAGGCGCTCAGGCCCGCTGCGCCAACGATGGCATTTAAGACAATGTCCGCCTCGGGAAGACTGGCCAGCTTTTCAATGCCATCCGGCGGACCCAGTAGCTCAACCGATGGAAGCAAAAACGTGTTTTTGAATTTGGCATAAGTCCTTTCATCAGTAACGGCCACAAACGACGGCCTAAAATCATGAATTTGCTTCAGAAGGAGGTCAATGTTTGAATGAGCGGAAAGTCCTAAGACCTCAATACGTTCTTTGTTACTGGCAATAACATCAAGAGCCGATTTCCCAATCGAGCCAGTCGATCCTAATATGACAAGCCTCTTCTTCATCCTAAATACAAACAGGAACAGGATAGACCTGTTCCCACTTATGTTTCAATGATATCCTTACTTTTCTGTCTTTTTCTCAGGTTTGTCTTTCAGAACGGTCATTTTCCTGATAAACACGGGCTTGACCGGTCTATCACCCTGCACCTGCACTTTGCCGATCTTATGAAGCGCCTCAGTTCCTTCCATCAATTGGCCGAAAATAGTATATTTGCCGTCAAGATGCGGAGCGGCGGCCAAACAAATAAAAAATTGGCAGGAAGCGGAATTCGGATCTTGCGCACGGGCCATCGACAGAGTCCCTTCGATATGTTTTAATTGAGAAAACTCGGCGGGAAGATTATAGCCGGCATTCCCGCTACCGTCGCCTTTAGGGTCTCCACCCTGAATCATGAAACCATCAATAATCCTGTGAAAAGTGAGCCCATTATAAAATCCTTTTTTGATTAATGATAACATACTATCAACGTGAGCCGGGGCAACGTCAGGAAACAGCTCCAATTTCATGACACCCTCATCAGTTTCAATCGCAATTTCGGGGTCGGCGACATTTCTTTTCATATATTTTTTTGTCTCAACCTTTTTGGTTTCTCCGGTGACCTTGGGCTTGCTTTCTTTCCCCTGTCCAAAAGCAACAGCGGAAATGAAAAAGAATGCAAATCCCAGATACAGCAACCGTTTCATTTTGTCATCCTTTCTTCTCTCAATATGTTTTGCCAAGACATTCATTATACTCTATTCTAAACTGCCTGTCAAATTTCTATTCTCATAATAGCAGGATTTTTTATCGATATCTTTTAAAAAGTGTTTGACTTATCCTTTCGATTTCGCCATAGTTTCTACAGAGTCGAAGAAAACCTCTCATTGCAGATGGTATTCATTCACCTCTAAACAATATGAGCAAAAGCCCCGAATTCGGGGCTTTTTTTGCAGCCGACACAGTCATTATACCCACTACGGTTACACTTGCGCCATGATTATTTGTTTTGACTTGGCCGACAGCAAAATGTAGATTCCCGCCATGGAAAACCACATATATATCGGGATTGATTTTGGGCTTTCGCGCATAGGGCTGGCAAAATCTGATCCCTCAGGCCTTATTGCCTCCGCACGTAAGACCATTGCATATAAATCAATTAATAAGGCTATTGAGTTAATAATTGACGAGATTAGTGAAACTGAGGCCGTCGGAGTAGTTATCGGCTATCCACTGGCGCAGACAGGAGGCAATCGCGGCGAGAGATGCAAAATGGTTGACGATTTCATTATCCGCCTCAAGAAGAAATATGATGGCCCGATTCATAGAATGGATGAACGATATTCATCTGTAGAAGCCGAGCAGATTATTCATAATCACGAGAAAAAGATTGGCAAAGAGAAGGGGCGGGTTGATAGAATTGCCGCGGCGATAATCCTCCAACGATTTCTCGATGAGCGAAAAGAAAACAGATAAACTCAAATTTCATTTCTTTGAGTATGCCCTGTACTGGCTGGTCACAGGAGCGATAGCTCTTCTGGCTATTCCGGTCTTGATCTTCAAATTCTTTGCCTATCTTATCAGCTCGGCGAGCGCACCATTCAAATCCACAAAAAACTTCATCGGGCTTTCTATCCTTCTATTACTAATCTCGGTCGGATATATAAGCTACATGGTTTTTGTTCCCATAGAGTTGGGGGTTGAGGTCCGTTCGGTTATGGTAGATGAAAACGACCAATTCAGGGTGATTGCAAAAAGATTCCATCAGAGTGGTATTATCACCAGTGAGTATCTTTTTCGCGCGGTCGCCATTCTGAAAAGAGTGGACAAGAATATCTTGCCTGGACGCTATGACTTCACGGGGAAAGTCTCGATTCTTGATGTCCTTTGGAAAATCAAGAAGCATGATATTGCGACCTTGCTTTTGACCATCCCTGAAGGCGCTACTATTTTCAAGATAGGGTCGATTATGGCTGGCAATCTTGGTATGGATTCCTCCGCCTTTGTCAACCGTGTCGCAGACACTTCTTTTGCCCTCAACAAATATAATCTCCCGGGACTGGAAGGATATTTATTTCCGGAGACGTATCTTTTCTGGCTGGGTATCAAAATGGATGGGATAATTGACATGCTGGTGGGAGAATTTTATAGGAAAACGGCCGGAATTCTTGACTCCTGCCCCACAAATCATCTCAGCCCAAAAGAGGTCTTGGTATTAGCGTCAATAATTGAAGCCGAGGCTCTCCACGAAGATGAAATGCCTTCGATTTCATCAGTATATCACAATCGTTTACGCATAAGCATGATGCTTCAAGCTGATCCAACGGTGAATTATGCCCTCGGCGGGATATTTCGGCCGCTGAAGTATGACGATCTGAAGCTTATTTCTCCTTATAATACTTATGGACAGACCGGCCTTCCGCCGGGACCAATAAATTCTCCCGGGCTCGCCGCCATCAAAGCCGCCCTCAACCCGGCAAAAACGGATTTTTTATATTTCGTGGCTGATGGCCTGGGGCGACATATCTTCTCTAAGACTCTTGAAGAACACAACCGCGCCAAATTTAATATCCGAAGATTGCGAAAGTTATCAGAGAAAAATCATGGAGTGTAACTGCCATTGGGCCGCGACAAGATAGAGCGAAATTGTCGGGAAATCGTCTCCAGGAAGACAGCGCCTTCCGAATTGAAAGCAGAAGGCAAAGAAGACGCGAGACAGAGCAATCCGGAAATGCGCCCATCGTCGTTGATTGGGCAAATCACAAGAGATTTTGTCGTTTGATCGAGAAGAAGCTTCCGCTCCAGAAAATTACCATTGAATTTGTCCGGATCGCTTTCGCTGAAAATGGTTTCATCTCGATAGACTGAATATAGTAGGGAGTCTTTGTCCGGGAGTATCAGAGACAGGGCTTCACCCGAATAACCGGCCTTTTTTATATCTATGACTCGAAGGGAATGGTCCCGATTCGAATGCAAGACCAAAATGGCGGCGGAAATGGAAAATATTTTATTAAGCTTCTTGGTAACGGCAAAAAAGAACTGATGAATATTTTTGTGTTTTCGCGTTAAAGCTTCAATTGACCTCAGACAATTGTCCTGCCATTTCTTATCTATTATCCTTTTGGATACATTTTCGCTCGCTATTCCCATCTGCTCTTTCATCACACCGATCTTTATAGCGCTTAAATTAGGCATTATTTATACGGATCATACGCCGGATTTTTCCATTTTGGTTATGTTATATTTCTTAACTTTTCGCCAGAGGGTTGTCCTTCCTATCCCGAGTTTCATGGCCGTGCGGGTGAAATTCCACTCATTGGCGGACAAAGTTGCCGCTATCCTCTGTTTCAAGCTTTCCTCAAGGGTGCCACAATCAAATTCCGACGTTTTTTTCTCTTCCCTTCTTATGCTCCACCCCGTGAAGGCCGGACCTTTGCCGCCTGCGTCTGAAGTTATAAATATAATATCATTGGCTATGAGGCGGCCATCATGAGAAAGGGCAATCGCCCTCTTTATTGTATTCTCCAGCTCCCGAACATTCCCGGGCCAGTGATGGGAAAGAATTTTTTCCATTGCTTCTGACGATATGGATAAATCGGGGACTCCCTCTTTGGCTTGTTCGGTCTTGAGGAAATACTCCGCCAAAATAGCAACATCATCGGCTCTCTCTCTCAGTGGCGGAATATTAATCGGCAACACATTCAGCCGATAAAATAGGTCTTCCCGGAAATTTCCTTCTTTAGCCAAAACCGCCAAATCTTTGTTGGTGGCAGCCAGAATCCGAGCATCAATTTTCTTGGAAACGCTCGAGCCGACCGGCCGGATTTCCGACTCCTGAAGGACTCTCAGAATTTTCGACTGTAGATGAAGCGGCATATCCCCTATTTCATCCAGGAACACCGTTCCGCCTTCAGCCTCTTCAAAAAGACCTCTGTGCGTATTATAGGCCGACGTAAAGGAACCCTTAACATGGCCGAAAAATTCCGATTCCAACAATTCTGCGGGAATAGAAGAACAATCTATGGGAATGAATTTTTTCTTGCGGCGCGCCGAATGGTGATGAATAGCTCGGGCCAAAAGTTCTTTGCCTGTACCAGATTCGCCTGTTATCAGTATTGAGACGTCGGTCGAAGCGACCCGCGCCGCGAGATTTTTCAGCTGTTTCATGGCTCCTGACACACCGATGATGTTATCGAAGCTGTATTTCCAGGCGACTTCCGCCCTGAGAGCATTCAGTTCTTCTCGAATCTCTCTATGTTCCAGGGCCTTTTCGATTAAGACCAGTAATTCCTCATTTTTGTAAGGCTTAGTAATATAGTCGTAAGCTCCCTGTCTCATTGCTTCAACAGCATTCTTCACCGACCCAAATGCTGTTTCAATTATTACCGCCGCATTGCAATGAAGCTCGTGAGTCTTGGTTAGAAGCTCTGTACCGTTACCGTCATTCATCTTCAGGTCGGTAATAATCAAATCCATCTTCCGTTCTTGCATAATCTCAATAGCCCGCCCTACACCGGATGCCGTGATGACTTCATAGCCGCTCTTCTTAAGAAGAATTTCCACGGTCATTCTAAAAGCATCGTCATCATCGACAAGCAATATAGTTGCTAAAGGTCTTGTGTTTGCTTCTTGTATCAATGCATTGTCTCCTCGATGGATGTTTTGGGCAGTTCAATAGTTGCCAGAAATCGATTTTCTCGGTTCTTCTCAATTTTGAGGGAGCCTCCATGTCCGGCGATTATTTTTCTTGCTATGCTGATTCCCATCCCTGACCGATCAGATTTGGCCGAGCGGAATGGCTCGAAATGAAGCGTTTTACCTAAGTCGAAGGAGGGAAAAGCAGTTTCAGCAATATCGTTAGATATTATGATTGAAATCGAATTGGCGGAGTCCTTCACAGAGACATTGACAATCCCAATTTCTCCAACCGCGTCCATTGCATTATCAAGGAGCTCTTTCAGGGCTATTTCAAGCCGGGCGGCATCTCCGATGAAAAGTTCTAAGCTTCGAGAAGGCGAAAATGAGATTCCCGCCGATCTCCCAAATTCCTCAATCTTATCATCGATCGTTTTTTGAATGACCTTATTCAGGTTGCATGGAGAAAAGTTTAAATCAGCGCCGGCGCCAAATTGGTGAAGCCTCCCTACCATATAATCCATGTTTCTGGAGACATTATGAATCACTTTCGTCAGCGAGAGATCATCATCGTCGAGCATTTTTCCTTTCTGAAGCGCAAGCTGTTCCACTGCGGACTGCAAAGCTGTTAGTTTATTCCTGATCTTATGGGAAAAATTCCTGATGACCATGTCATATTCCACATCCCTGTCCATTTTTATTGACGCCAGCTTAAATGTGATAAGGGCATAATTGAAATTGCACAATTTAATTCTGGAAATTTCAAATTCCCGAATTTGACTGTCAAGTATCGGCGGATTTGCATTTTCTGGTTTCCCCGTCAAGATCTGATTCAGGAAATTTTCCGAGACGATCCTATGGGATAACATCATAATATCATCCGATTCAATATACGACGGAGCAAGTTCCGAGATGATGGTTTTATCTCCGGGGTCAACCATATAACGGAATTTTGATTCATCGTTGATAAATTTATCTACGACGCTTGAGCCGATAAATTCGCCATAGAATCGCTTCAATTCTGCCAGCATTTCATAGTCTATATTCTCGACCCGCCGCATCCGGCTTTTGTCAGGTGAATAGAGAAACCCGGCCGCTATTTTCTCTTGGCGCTTATCAATGCCGAGACAAGTTGAACAGACCAGATAACCGGTCAAGCCTTCCGTATCCTCAATTCTGTGACAGAAGATGCCCGAACTATCATGCTTGATTGTCTCCCAGAAGGTCGATATCGGAACCAAGCTGAAATCAGTCGGATGAAGATATTTTTCACTGTCGGCCACAAAAAAGAAACCGCGTTCTGCGATATTATTCTCAAAATATTCCCGACTCTGGGCGGACAGCGGCGCATTTTGATAAACGTCATGCGCAAGGTGAAATAAGATTCTACTCAGCATATTTGTACCATCATTAGCGGGCGATAGAAGCGTTTTAGTCGGCTTCATATTTCCCTGACTTAATCTGTTTCAAAGTGACACATTCCATTACAGTATCGGATGAAAAATGCAAAGCTTTATTATCGTCTGTCATTCTGTTCGCCCCTCATAATGCCCACAGTAAATTGTAATTCAATTGGTTATAGATATCGCGCGGGAGTAAGAAATTATGCCGGCGTGGCAATATGGTCAAAAATTATCAATAATTAAAATCTTGACAGCATGAAACGTCCCCTTTATTTTCACTTATGCCTATATCAAAAAATGATATTCTCAAAATTGCCTCGCTGGCGCGTCTTGAATTGAGCTCCGAGGAACTTGAAAAATTCTATCATGACCTGGCGCAAATAGTCTCTTACGTGGAGCAAATCCAGAAAATTAACGTTGACGGATTCGCTCCCGGGAGACAATCCGTTAAAGCCGAAAATGTTTTCCGCGATGATATAGTCAAACCCTCCCTGCCACGGGAAAAGGCATTGGCAAATGCACCGGATAGCGATGGAGAATTTATAAGAGCGCCCAGGGTGTTATAATAAAATGAAGCCGAGAGTTATTGCAATCATACCTGCCCGACACGAGTCCCGCCGTTTCCCGGGGAAACCTCTGGCTGTGATTTCCGGCAAATTACTTATCGAACATATTTATTGCGAAATCTCCAAATCGAAATTAGTCGACAAAGTGATAGTGGCGACCGATTCGGATGAAATATATACTGCGGTCGCGGAATTTGGAGGAATCGCCATTTTGACTTCAAAGAAGCATAAGACAGGGTCGGACCGATCGGCTGAGGCGATGACAAAAACCGGCGGAGATATAATGGTGAGTATTCAGGCTGATCATATCGGCCTCAAGAGAGCAGATTATGACTGCGTGCTCAAGGCAATGATTCATGATAGCAAAATAAAGTATGCCACAATCATTAAAGGAATCGAAAGCGAAGATCAGCTTTTCGACCCCAACCGGGTGAAAGTAATTTTTGATCGTAACAAAAACGCTCTCTGGTTTTCACGATATCCCCTGCCCTACTTGCAGGGATTGGATGGAGATTATTTGAGCCATCATAATTTCTTTTATCACATCGGAGTCTATTTCTTCCGTAAAATGGCCTTGTTAAATTTCCATGATTGGCCTCAGGGGAGGTTCGAAAGGGCGGAATCTCTGGAGCAACTAAGAATGCTTGAGAATCATCAAAAAATCCGCCTGTTTGAAACAAAGAGCGAAATCTATTCGATAGATACCCCCGAGGATCTGGCGAAATTGAAAAATGTAGTATTATAATAGAGCGGAGAAAAACAGTGTTAGAGAAAAGGACTAAATATATTTTTGTGACCGGCGGCGTGGTGTCATCGCTGGGCAAAGGAATAGCCGCCTCGTCCCTGGGTCTTCTTCTGAAAAAGAGGGGCCTGAACGTGAACATCGTAAAATGCGACCCTTATATCAATGTTGACCCCGGCACGATGAATCCTTTCCAGCATGGCGAGGTTTTTGTACTCGATGACGGTTCCGAAACCGACCTTGATCTTGGCCATTATGAGCGGTTTCTCAGTCAGAATATGACCAAGGAAAATAATGTCACTACCGGTCAAGTCTATTTTACGGTAATAACCCGGGAGCGCCGTGGCGATTATCTCGGGGCTACTGTGCAGGTAATCCCACATATCACTGAAGAAATAAAGGATTGCATAAGAAGACCGGCCAAATCAAATCCCGATACTGATGTCATAATAGTCGAAATCGGCGGTACTGTGGGCGATATTGAATCCCAGCCGTTCTTGGAGGCGATTCGTCAGATTGCGCTGGAGAATGAACCGGAAGACACGCTGTTTATTCATCTCACTCTTGTGCCATATATAAGTACTGCCGGCGAAGTTAAGACCAAACCGACCCAGCACTCTGTTAAGGCTTTGAGGGAAATCGGAATTCAGCCGCGGATTCTCGTCTGCCGCACGGCGGTTGAACTGTCCGAATCGATTCGCAAAAAGATCGGCCTATTCTGCAGTGTCCCATCCAAATATGTGATTCCCGCTATAGATGTCGAAACCATCTATGAAGTCCCGCTTCTATTTCACAAGGAAGGATTTGACGACGCCGTCTGCCATATCATGAAACTTGACGTGCCCCAGCCTGACCTTACCGATTGGGAAGAAATGGTAACGAAAATCAAGAATCCATCAAACCGGGTTAAGATCGCGATATGCGGCAAGTATGTATTTCTGAAAGATGCTTATAAGTCGATCATCGAATCATTCATTCATGCCGGAGTGGAAAATGATGCGCGGGTTGATTTAATCTGGGTGTCCTCCGAAGACATAAAGCAGAGCGGGGCGGGAAAGTTTTTGTCCGATATCGATGGTCTTCTCATCCCCGGCGGTTTCGGCGAGAGAGGCGTGGAGGGAAAAATTGAGTCAATTCGTTATGTCCGCGAAAATAATATACCCTTTTTGGGAATCTGTCTTGGGATGCAGTGTGCTGTAATTGAATATGCCCGCAATGTCTGCGGCCTTGAAGATGCCCACAGCTATGAATTCTATGCCGATTTAAAGCATCCGGTAATACATCTCATGGCCGATCAGGAGGGCGTTGCCAACATGGGCGGTTCGATGCGACTCGGCGCCTATAAGGCTAAGCTGGACAGAGACTCCAATTCTTACAAAGCGTATGGCGCTGATGAAATTTTCGAGCGACATCGTCATCGGTATGAATTTAATAACACTTACCGCTATTTATTCGCCGACAAGCCTTTTATGCTGGCGGGGCTTTCGCCCGATGGCCGTCTGGTGGAGATTATTGAAATAAGCGATCATCCCTGGTTTGTGGGAGTACAATTCCATCCGGAACTGAAATCCCGCCCGACCAAAGCACATCCGCTTTTCCGCAATTTTATAGCCGCCGCGGTAGAGTACAACTTAAAAAAAAACGATAAGTTAACCGCCGCTAAACCGGAATACGAGACAATCAAGGGAATACAACGGGATTAGGCAGAGTCGGTTAGGAACTGAATCCTTCGAATTGTCGAAGGGAAAACGTCCTGACATCAATGGAGAATGGAAATTTACAGTGGCGTATCGCGATGCGCCACTGCAAGGCGATTCAGTGATTAATAATTAATCGTCATCTTACTGTGGAATTTCTCACCAATCCGTCTTCACATTCACAAACTGCGTCTTGTTGTCGCGCCAGATGAAAAAGACAGCCTCTTTCGGTTTGGCATCTGATAGTTTCTTAAAAATGCTTTTGGCATCATCGGCCGATGATATCTTATCGCTCCCAATCGATTGTATGATATCCCCCGGTGTGATCTCACCAATGGCCGCCAATCCGCCCGGCTCAACAGCCTTGACAACGACCCCTTTGAATTCGCGCCTGTTGAGTTGGTAGAGATTGTAATCGGCAAATACCATATCGCGCACCGTCAACTCGAAATTCTTGTCTTCATAGAATGGAGCTTCAGATGGAGTCGGTGGGGCCTTGGTCAGCATGGCCGTTATATTCATGATATCAACCTTGCCGTTCAGCCGGCGCAGAATTTCAAATTTGACAGATGTATTCGCGCTGGATTCAGAAATCTGTTTTTGAAACAACGGAATATTCTCCTCTTTGTCAACGTCAACCTGCTTTCCATTCAATTTAACTATAATATCGCCTGTCTTGAGTCCCGCCGAATCTGCGGGAGAGTCTTTGACCACTTCATTTATAATTATCCCGCCGCTTGTCTTCAGCCCCCAATAATCGGCGATATCCGGAGTGAGCGCCTGAAGATGTATCCCCAGCCAACCGCGAGTAACGGTCCCCTTAACC
The DNA here is from genome assembly GCA_964498015.1 of uncultured Ignavibacteriaceae bacterium. Lineage (GTDB taxonomy): Bacteria > Zixibacteria > MSB-5A5 > GN15 > PGXB01 > CAWEZN01. Next base: position 14,847 of record CAZCFT010000013.1, on the reverse strand, counting down.
GGAGGGTTATTGATCAACTTTTCAAGCTGGTCAACTCCAACAACGCCCAATAGCGGGATGGAGCTTCCTTCCCCGGAGATGGCATGCATCATTGCTGAAGTCTCATAACTCGATAAGGCCGGGTTCTCCAATTTTCCAAGAACACCGACCGGCGCTCCGGTCGAATCATACAACACCGAACCCAACTCCATTTCGCTGAAACCGACTATGAAGACGAATTTCTCCGGCACTTTGAAGATTGAGGAGACCATTCCAACATCTGCACCCAGTGAAGGGTTGACAAATTCAGGCATGAGAAGATATGTTGTCAACCAATCGCCGATTTTGAAATCATCGCGTTTCTTGAATTCGGCATATTTGAATTTCATTTTTTCTTCAGGTTTGATCCGACAGAAGGCGAGTTTGGTGTACCGATCTATACCAATAAATTCCGCCGGATACTTTTTGCCGTCCATGAGCGCAATCTCGATGCTCTTCGGCTCGGCGCTAACCGTCATCCCTGACATCATCGAAAACGGATTATCGTTATCTATACCGGCTCCGTCAAAGAGAATCAAACCATCTTCAGATGCGATAACCCCGATATTTCGATTTTGAATCTCGGTTGTCTGGGCTCCAAACGAAACTTCAACCTTGACGTTGACGACAACCGTATAATCGCTGGCTTTCTTCTCAATTTGGCCAAAATCAAAATGGAGGGCCAAAGCCGGACCGGCCAGAATCGCCCATATAAAAAATACTGATATTTTCCGCACGGAATTCTCCTTTATTTCTCGGTCTTTTCAGGCCCGGGACTCTCAATTTTAATAAGCACAAACTTGGTGCTTCCGGATCGTCTGACGGTCAGCAGAACCTTTGTTGCGCCCGCCGAGGTCAATTCGGTATATCGTTCATAAAAATCTCTGAAAGTATCGGTCGCCTTTTCATTAACTCCCTTTATGACGTCTCCAGGCATCAGATCGGCATCCTCCGCTGGTCCTGTTTTCTTCACGCCCGAGACAAATACGCCAAGAGTATCATCAAGCTGATTATCGACCGCCATCTGTTTAGTTACATTCTTTGCCGTGAAACCCCATTCTTTGCATTCCAAATCCTCGCCGAGAAGGTCGCCCAATTCGTGAGTAACGACCTCAATCTCAATCGGCTTCTCGCCGCGGAATATTGACAAGTTTAGCTTAGAGCCAACCGGATAGTCCGCGATCATTCGATAGAAAACAGGAAGCTCTTCTTCGAAGCGAGCCGAAACAGACTTGCCGTCAACCTTCAGAATAATATCGCCCGCTTTCAATCCCGCAGATTCCGCAGGAGATTGCGGGTCAACTGAGGCAATCAGTACCCCTTGATTGAGCGCCGTGCCAAACCATCCTTCAAGATTTTGAAGCTCCTGGCACTCCACGCCTATCCAGCTCCGTACTACCTTCCCTCTGGAAAGAATGCTGTTGGCCGCAAATTTGACAATATTAACAGGAATGGCAAATCCAATATTATTGGCGAACATCGTTGCCCGGGAATTAATCCCGATGACTTTACCTTCAAGATTCACCAGCGGCCCGCCGGAATTCCCGGGATTAATCGCGGCATCAGTCTGGATCCAATTATTATATATACCGGTCTTCTCGCCCGAAGGAAGTCTGATATCTCCGGAGAAAAATCTGTCAGTGGTAGAAATGACGCCGCAGGAGACCGACCGTGATAGGGCTAACGGGGAACCCATTGCCAGCACATATTCGCCAACCTGCAATGAATCAGAATTGCCGAAGTCGGCCACATTGAGTTTTCCCTTATAATCGGCGAGGTCAAGCTTTATTATGGCGATATCAGTTAACGGATCGCCCCCGACCAGTTCAGCTTTCACCTGTTCCTTATCATAAAGAGTACATATTATCTTTTCCGCCTTTCCGGCGACATGATAATTGGTGACAACATACCCATCTTTATTAAAGATGACTCCCGACCCGACAATAGATTGCTTGACAATTTTCCCGGTTCGGTAATCGGTTATTACAGGTTGAATATGCACCAGCGCCGGCAGAACCTTATCTCGCGCCGAATATATTTCCTTCTGAAGGGGGGATATAGCCTGGGCAAATCCCTGGGCGGATAATAACATTAGCAGAATGATTAACAACCGAGTCTTTCGCATTTTTTTACCTCAAAATGAGCCGGAGGCTCACAAATGTACATTTCACTGTTCGCAAATTTGCGGCTGGAGAATAAAGAAGTTTATCTCCAACGGCAAGTTAATATTTAACGCTTATGATAAGCGAAAGTTCACGACCCAGTTGATACTACCACCACTCCACCCAGCAATTCACTCCTTTTAATCACTCCAAACTCCGAAGGAATCGTTCCTGCCGTGGTGGTAAGAACACTTTTCCGTCAAAGGCCGGATTTACCAAAAACCCTCTGCCGAAAAAAAGCAGCCATTCCTCAAAAAGAGAAATGGCCGATTCTTGTTCGAATATAATCTTCTAATCGACCCAGACAATATCGACCGACCCAAGACCGACATCAATCTTTAAATCCAGACGGACATCAGAATCAGAAAAATCAAGCGATTCAAAAAAGCCATCCTTACTTTCAAATTTCTTCTCATTCTTAAATTTGACTGAGGAAAGAAAGCTGGTTTCCGCCTCCACCCGGAGGGGAAGATTGGATGGAAGATATATGGTTGCTTTTCCCAGTCCGATAGAAATTTCCGCCCGGGAGTCGGTCTTATATTCGCCGGCCATATCTATTTTGAATTTGCCGACTCCACCGTCAAATTTCAAATACTTGAAATTGGCATTCCCCAGCTTCTCAATCTTGAGACTCGAAGCCCCAGCGTCAATTTTAATGTCCTCAGCAGTTGTCGGATTCGGCTCAGTGAACTTTATGGTCCCGCTGGCGGCGCCTACATCGATATTCAGATAGCTTAGAGGAATTCCGCCGAGCTCGATATCTGCAGAACAAAGCCCAATATCGATGCTCAAATCAGTTTTGTATGTCTTCGATAGCGTCAATTCCCAGCGATTGTCTCCACTCTGGATATGGGTCTTGCTGAGAAGATCCGATCCGAGTTCGAGATATCCGGTGTTCCCCTTTTTCCTGTAATCCGAATAGATTTCCACTCGTCGCTCATTGTAATTTACTTCAGCTCTCAAAATATCGCGTGAATCTTCGGAGTGTAGTGAGAATTCTCCCACACCAAGATTGATATTGACTACCAAGAGCTCGAGATTGTCCTCTGGATATGAAATTTGCTTATTTGTTAGATCCCTGGCCTGTAAGATGGGAGAAACAATAAAAGCCAATATTATCAGAACAAATATCCATCTTCTACTCATAATCGATTCCTCCAATATATTCAAGACCTGCTCATTCTGTTTTCAACGGGGGAGGGGTCGGCGGCGGTGGCGTTGGAGGCGTGGCTTGAATAGTCATTGTCGTACCTATCCCTTTTTCACAATCCCGACTCCCATATCTTGTAATGATAACCGCGCCAATGCCGGCGGTGACTCCAATCGACCATATTATTATCGCCAACACCATAAATAGCGTTCCGAGCGTTTCACTCATTGAGGTCGGCGCGATATTGAATACCGACATCAATATCCAGCTAAAATAGAGTATGATAAGCCCGGCCACCAGATGCAAAAGCTGAGATTTATATCGCGCTCCCAGAAAATTATCTATTCGCTCCCCTACCAATTGTGCGAGGGCAAGACTTCCCATAACCATAGCCAGAATGACGGCCAGCGGCAGAATAAATACGGCCGCGGGAATACCGATAATTGTCAGGCATAGCAGAGCAAAAGCCGGCCCCAGAAGAACCCATGCGATAAATCCAGTCAAGAATGATTTGAAAAAATGAATATCCAGACAGAGGTGCATCCGATTGATCGGTCGTGGCGCGATTGCTACCGATAAGAAACCTGAAAAAAGTAAAACGGCAAAAATGATTAGATTCACGACCAAACCTGTATATGAAGTCTCCTCGAAGAGTTTGATATCGGGAATCTGCGGCAAGTCGGTCTCATAACGACGCCCCTTGATAATCCCACCCCGCATTTTAACAATTTCCGGAGCGCGCGCGTCGCCGGTAATTTGGCCGGTTGAAGCAACCGTAATCCTCTTATAAGAGATAACATCGCCATCAACCAGACCCTTGACCGTAACCGGACCGACGGCAACAACTGTGCCTGAGACTCTCTCATCCGAATCAATCTCGACCTTTCCGAGTTGCAATCCTTTAATTTTTTTTAGAGTCCGGTACTCTTCAGTCATCGCTTCAGCCTCGGCTTGAATTTTGGCTGCCTCTTCTTTCAGCCTTTCCTCTTCCGCTTTGACTGTGGCATCGACCTCATCGATTGTCTTTTGAGCCTCGCGCCCGAAAACGGTCTGCGTGCCGGCCGACACCGTCGATTCACGGACGAATCGCTCCCGACTGAAATCATATTCCCACTCTTTGCCGCTGCTATCGACTCCGTAAACCCCGTCAGAGGAGAGATGCAATTCAACGAAAGTACTCTCAGCTCCGATAAATTGTCCGGAAAGAATGAAAATGGCAAACAACAGAATGTGGACGGTTTTTTTCATCAGCATTATTTCATAGCCTTAGTACTGCCCAAATGATATATCGCCGGATAAGGTTTTCAAATTTATCTCCGGTCCCTTTTCCCCGAAATCGCCTTGAAATTTATTTCGCGAACGAGCTTTTATTGTTAACGGCATATCGGATCGAATATCGCCCGAAATCGTTTCCATGTTGATAGAACCCGATGAGGTTGCCGGTACAGAGAAAAGGATGCGGCCAGAACCGGTTTCCACATAATAATCTCCTCCGACAAGAACTGAGGTTTTCAGGTCCACATCGCCGGAATGAGTTACAATATCAACCGAACCGGAATCTTGTCTGATTTGGACTTTGCCGGACGTGGATTTCACTTTGATATCGCCGATAATATCTTCCAACTCTATATCTCCGGATGTCTGGGAAATTGCAATGGCGCCAAGAATCCTGCTTCCGGTTGTATTTCCAGAAGTAGAGCGGATGTCAACCATTCCGGCGATTGAGTCAATCTTGACATCGGAGCTAATGGCTGAAATACTTATATCCCCGCCGATCTCAGCAATCCTAATATCACCCGAAACAGATTCAAGATTAACTGAGCCTCGAATATTATGGACATAAAGATTCCCTGAGGTTGCATTAATAAAAATCTCATTGTTCAAATCGGAGACCGTCACATCACCGGAAATATTTTCGACATCTGCCGTGCAATCGAGGGGAACTACTACGTCATAATCAACTGGTCCGAATGAATCTCCCCCCCCGCCAAAGAGCTTGTCCCAAAAGGAGACTGACCCACCGTTCATTTTCAGATAATTGGTTTTGATCACAACATTATTACCCATCTTGCTCACTTTTATTTCAATATGCCCGGCCACTTTTTCGGCTTCATCGGCGTCTGTCGCCCGTACATTTTTTACGGCATGAATGGAAATTTTGTCAACCGGGGCTCCGACAATTTTTACTGTCCCTGACGTGTTTGAAAGGTTCAGCCCTCCTTTGACTGATATCTCAATTTCCTTTTGATATTCAAACCGATATTCTTTGGCTGTGGCCATCCCATATAGTAGGGCAAAACAGATAAATAAAATGGAGATTATGTTCTTCATAGCTAAAGATTCTCTATAGATTACATCGATTTCAGCTTCTTCTTCAATAGTTCACGGGCGCGGAAAATTCTGGCTTTAACTGTTCCGATAGGGATATTCAAAGCCTCCGCTATTTCCTCGTAGGAGCGATCATCTTTATGGCGATAAATTATAACTTGTCGATATTTCTCCGGAAGTGATTCGATCGCATCATGAATAGAAATTCTTTGTTCGCGTTCTTCGAGATCTTTTTCGGGATTATAAGTGAGGTCGGGAACATCATACTCACCGTGGCCGTCCGAATCGTCAGTCGAAGTATCAAGCGACAGCGTGCGGATTCTCTGCTTTCGCAAAAAGTCGATGGCGGAATTAGCGGCAATCCGATATAACCATGTGGAAAATTTATACTCGGAACGGTAGGTTTCAAGCGAAGCAAATGCTTTCATAAATGTTTCCTGCACCAAATCGGCGGTTGCCTCTTTTTCCCGGACGAATTTGAAGACTATATGATATATCGCCGGGCGATGACGTTCCATCAGCTCTCTATAGGCGTCTTGACTGCCGGCCAATGCGCTGGCAATCAATTTATTATCAGTCTCAGGCAACTTTGCCTTTCAGTACAGGTTACGGCATTTACTCGTCACTGTTTCAGAGCGGCTTGAAAGATAATAAGAACGGGGGGGATAATAAATAAAAAAATGCGACAATCTCAAGGCGAGACAATAGGTTCGGCCAAAGCCGAAAGGTTTCGCACGACTGATCAATTTGGGCATGATATATCCCCTGGGCCAAGTTCAAAGAGCTTGCAGAAATCACAGCGCCTTTTCCGGCGGCCTCAATTCAGCCGATAAATGGCAAGAGCATCATCCTTGTACGCGATCTTAAATTTCGCAAGAATTGGCGACGCATTTGGAAAATACTTTCTTTCTATTGGGCCATAAAGGGCATAGACAATCCCTCGAGGGGCGATACCGGTTTGATAAAAACGCAGGAGAGCATCATACCGTTCCTTCCACGCAAGCCCCAGATGCGAGAGATGGCCGATATATCCCAGATAGACGGGGCGGTACTGCATTATTAGAGCAAGGTCCTTTTCGTCGGCAGTAAGCGCCATAAAAGAATCATCTCTTCCCGTATTTTTCAAAATCCAACTGACACCCTTGTCCAAATTACTATCATAGCGAGGATAATAAGCCCCCCGGAAGGGAGTATATTTTTGATACGCCGAAATTAAAAAACCCGCGACCAAAACAGCAATAACGATCTTACCTAAAGCCGCTTTCCATCTTGTTGGCGCAAGCTTGGAAGTTATCATCATGCTTCCGGCGAAATAGACCATAAAAATCGGGAAAAAAGGATTGTAATGAATAAAGGCTCCAAATATCAGGGAAATTATCAGAAGGACGACCATTTCTCTATTGAAAAAAATAAAACCGAGGACTACAAACGGGAGGGCATGCTTGATTATTTCGAGGGGGTCAAATTTGCCAGTCAAAAGGCCTGATGCGGCTATTGACGTAAAGGACTGAGTAATTAAAGAAAAAGGAGAAAACTGGGGCGCCGCAGATGATAGATAGATTGAGGCCAGCGCCAGACCTAAAATTCCTCCTGCTAATACAAGCAGATGCTGTTTTTCTCTTTTCCATAGCGACAAGACGGCCAGAAAAGGCAAGAATATAAGCATCAGGTATCCATTAGTAAATGCCGCAAGAAATATGGCAAGGATTCGCGCAACGGGGCGCCTTCCATAAAGCGCTATGATAAGTAGAATGAAACTTGGAACGTGAGTAAATCCGCGGGCGATGAAGTCAACTCCCGAGGAATTTAGTGTCGGCCAGACCGCCGAGCCTGCAAAAAGCACAATAAGAGGAAAACCATAATTTTCGGGGAAAAATCTCCGCATAAGAAAACCAGCGATGATCAAATAAACAACATTAAGAATCCGGATGGCATTGTATGGGTTTACCATTTTGGCAAGCAACGCCGCCGGGTAGTACTGCAGAAAAGGCTGAGTCAATTTTTCATTGCAGAACGCGGGATTTTCCGGAGGAAAATGATCTAATAGCTGATTGGTAATCGCCCCATAATATAGAAAATCGACATCGGCCGGCGCGGAGAAAACAAACTTCTGTGCTTGCGGGTCATAAGTACCAATCAGAAATTGACCGACTATATACAATACAATAATACAAGCAAAGATGATCCCATTCAAATCATGCTTTTTCATTCCGGCCTAAAACATAATACAATGTTTGGAATAAAAGGCGGGGATGCGGACCTTTACATATTCGTATAATTCGGGCCCCCGCCGCCCTCAGGGGTTACCCATTTGATAACCTGATATGGGTCGGCGATATCGCAGGTTTTGCAGTGCACGCAATTCGACGGCGTCAGTTGAAGTTTCTTTTTTCCCGGATTATTCGCATCCTCCGCCATCTCATAAACCTGCGCCGGGCAAAAATGCCGGCATGGGTTGCCGAATGTCTCGGCACAAACAGTATTGCAAATATCGTAATCGGCTATCACCAGATGTGATGGCTGCTCCTCTTCATGCTTCGCGCCGCTATGATAGACATCGGTCAGCTTATCATAAAGATATTTATTATCGAATTTCAGATTCTTGCGGACAGCATCATCACCCTGGCGGGTGACGTATTCTTTAAGCGGCATCATATGCTTATAATCCGGTTCAATGGCAATCCGATCAAACATCCCCTTCCCGCCCGAAACCATCTGCAGGCCGGAATTAAACATCCCCATAAAGAGGCCGTCCTCAAATCCCGCATGATAATTCCGAACAGCAAAGAGCTCATCTTTGGCCCAGGAATTTTCAAAGCGGCTCTGCATCCCCTGCAGTGTTCTGGCGCTGAAATCATTCTTCTCCAGGGCTTCAAAAACCGTTTCGGCCGCCATCATGCCGGATTTGATTGCCAGATGAATCCCCTTCATTCTTTGTGAATTCAGAAATCCTGCCGCGTCCCCGATTAGAAGAAGGCCATCATGGTATAGCCTCGGCATAGAATAATATCCGCCTTCCGGAATGGTCTTGGCGCCATAGTGCAACATTGTGCCGCCTTCAAAAATCCTGTGGACCAGCGGATGTGTCTTGTAAAGTTGAAATTTATAGTGTGGGTCGTTAGTTGGATTGGGGGAATTAAGCCCGACCGCATAACCGACCGCGGCCATTCTACCGCCCATGCTGTAAATGAATCCGCCTCCATATTCTTCGCTCGGAAGCGGCCAGCCAAAAGTATGTATTATCTCGCCGTCCCTGAGACGCCCCTCTGGAATTTCCCAGACCTCTTTGATACCGGTCAGATAGGCCTGGGGCAATTTCCCGTCGCGAAGATGCAGGTCTTCTATCGCTTCTCTTGCCAAAGAACCATGTACTCCTTCGGCCAGAATGGTGACCTTGGCTTTGAGAAGAGAGCCTGGTTCGAAATTAGACTTAGGACGTCCCTCTTTGTCAAGTCCCAGATCTACTGTTCTGACGCCGGTGACTTTAGAATTTTCGATCAGAAGTTCAAAACCGCCTGTGGAAGAAAAGACATTTATGCCGGTCGCTTCGACCTGCTCCGCCATCCATCCGGCGAACTTGTTCAGTGAAATAATATAGTGTGCATGGTTTTGAAATGGCTTGGGCAGAAATGGGAACTTAAATGAAGATTTCTCAGTCAGGAAGAAAAGAGAATCGGGGCCCGCCTCTCTTTCAAAAGTAAATCCCTTTTCCACAAAATGGGGCATCAACTCCCTCAAACCCCGAGGGTCCATCACCGCGCCGGAAAGGGCATGGGCGCCAGCATAGGAGCCCTTTTCAATAATCATAATCTCCGGCATAGAAATCCTCCCGCCGGATTGATTGATCAAATTCGCCAGATGATAACCAAACGAAAGTCCTGCCGGGCCTGCCCCAACAACAAGAATATCAACCTCAAGGATTTCTCGCTGAATGCTCATCTCCGCGCCTTGAATTTATGGAGACAATTTAGATTATCGAAAAGATTAGCTCTAATCCCGATAATGGGTAACAAATCGGTCACACTTTGGAATCCCTGGTATCTTTGGATTCTCTGGCCTCTCTGTTGTTGTTCGCCCTGGCGCTTTCCATAGGGTCCGAACCATTATTCTTGATCTGAAGCATTTCCATAATTTTAAACCGGTTGCAACCGACCGTCATCAACCTTCCGGCAACAACAATGGGCTTTCTCATGAGTTCATTATCGCTTGCCATTAACTCGATAACTTCCTTCCTGGAAGGAATGACCTTATCAAATCTGAATTTCTTGAAGGCCTTAGAAGCGGTATTTATGAAATGCTTCATATCGATGTGCCTGATGAGCCGCTCAAGCTCTTCGGCGCCAAGAGGGCGGATTGAAAGATCACGTATCCGCAAATCCAAATCTAAAGTGACCAGAAATTCTTTAATCTCATCGCAACCCGGTTCTTCAGGATCGGTATAGAAATCAACTCTCCTAAGCATCAAACCTCCAGATTGAGTAAAATATCACGCTTTATAATTAAACCGGATGGAAATAGTCTCCTAATTTCCTCACCAGCATCTGTCTGCAGGGGGAAATCTCAGTTTCGACCGGTTTCCCCTTACAAAGGTTGACAATATATATTGGTTTAATAGATTGTCCAGATATTTTTCCTTCCTGTCCCATTTTTTTGTCCACCCAATCCCATAATCAAATCAACATAATGGGCTTAAAGTATCGTTTCTCCTTCTTCCGGAAAATCGGCTCAATAGGCACAATCACGGCATTCTTCAATTTGATTTGCCATCAGCAATATAACTTGCTCGGCTCTTGAACACGACCATGTAATCTTATAGTATCAAACAATTGCACAGCCGATTTGTTCCAGTAATATTCATGCGTCTGGAAACTTATAGTCAAACTACTTTGGGCTGTACGAATCAATATTGCCTGTCCTTAGACGTCTGTTTAATCGAAGCCACTATGATACAGGTCGAAAATGCAGTACCGCATGGGTGCATAAATTAAGATGATTTTGGAAACTTAAACAAAATTCTCTTCAAGAAACAGCCTGTTTTCCGCAGCTTTTTTTCTCGGATATATGACTTCCACTCTCATCCCAGCTATTGTTCTTAGCCGCTCAATGGCGCCATCGATCAAAAAATCTGGAGTAGAAGCCCCAGCCGAGAGACCGATTATTTCAATCGATTGGCCGTCACCGGTAAACCAATTAGCTTCAATATCACTGGCAGAATCAATCAGATATACACGCCTGCATAAAGCTTTGGCAATTTGTTCCAGCCGTTTGGAATTCGCCGATGATTCAGAACCGACCACCAGCATTAAATCGACTCCAGGCGCCAGTTCCGTAACGGCCGCTTGTCTCTGATTCGTAGCGTTGCATATAGTATTAAAAATCTCTATCTGCGGAAATTTGATTTTCGCTTCTTTTGCAATCTCGACGAAATCGGAAACGCGGGCTGTTGTCTGTGAGGTTAGCGCAAGTTTCCCCTCAAAATTGCCAAGTTTTCGCAAGGCTTCCAAGTTTGGGAATACGGTCACACGAGTAGGAGCATGGCCCACAATGCCGATTGTCTCATCGTGAGCATAATCTCCAAAGTGAATAATTCTGTATCCATTTTCCGACAGCTTCTTGATAATCTTATGGATTCTTATCACCAGAGGACAGGTGGCATTAACCACATTAAGACCGAGCTCCTTCGCTCTCTTGAAGATATCCGGAGACGCTCCATGAGCGGGGATAATGACTGTGCCGCCGTTTATTGCGTCAATAGTTGCCGATTGACCCACGCCCTCATGTTTGAATTTCTCAACGATTGCATCATTGTGAACTATTTGCTTCAGAATGGTTACTTTTTTGTCGGACAAAACTGTCTCCTCGATCATAGAGATGGCCTTCTTGACTCCCATGCAGAAGCCCAAGTCCTCGGCAATGATGATTTTTTTCATTCTTGTCCCCCAAGAATATCTTTTGACTGATGGAAAGCCCGATAAGACGAACGAACCATCGGTCCGGTCTCAACATGCTGAAAGCCGATATTTTTCCCCATAACCGCGATTTCCAAAAATTCGTCGGGATGATAAAATTTCTCTACAGGGAGGTGATTCCGTGACGGCCGCAAATATTGCCCGACTGTCACTATCTGAGTTCCGCAGTCATAAATTTGACCGAATAACTCCCTGATTTCATCAAAGTTTTCACCAAGACCGACCATGAAACCAGTCTTAACTACGGGACGCGGAGCATACCGGTCGGCTATTCTGAGAACTTTAAGCGATCTATTCAAGTCCGCTCCGGGGCGTACCCGAGGATATAATCTTCTTATGGTTTCCACATTATGGGCAAATACATCAGGCCCCGAGGCAAGCATGGTTTGAATGGGCTCAACCTCCCCTCTCATATCGGGCACAAGAATCTCAATTCGAACTTTATTGTCCTGCTTTCGGAGGAGCTCTATAGTATTTGCGAAAATAAAGGCCCCTCCGTCAGGCAGATCATCTCTTGTAACCGATGTAATGACCACCTGTTTTAATTTCAGCTCGGAAACCACACTGGCTAATCGGGCGGGCTCTTCATAGTCAAGGCCTGATGGGCGTCCGGTGGCAACATTACAGAAACCGCATCCTCTTGTGCAATGGGGACCCATAAGCAGAAAAGTGGCCGTCCCTTCTCCAAAGCATTCGCGAATATTGGGGCAGGAGGCTTCCTGACACACCGAATGTAATTTATTCTCGGCAAGAATCTCTTTGATTCGATGATAATTTGGGCTGAATCGGGCGCTTACTTTCAACCATGAGGGCAGGCGCTGGGGATTACTGGACTTATCAGGAAAAGCTGTCTCGTCGGTTGAGAATTCGGGCGGATTTGATTTTGTGCTCATCTGATATTAGACCCTGATCGTTCCTATTTATAGACTGATACGAAATTTTCGAGAAAGAATTTGGTGAGGCTTAAGTCTTCACCAAGTTCTGTATGAAAGGAGCTTACAAGGCAGTTATCCTGAGATAGAATAATAGGGGTGTCTTTCAAGACAGACAATATTTTGACATTATGGCCATAGCGCGTCACTTTTGGGGCGCGAATGAAAGACGCTTGAAGCTCCACTTTTTTCCCGTTGAGTTCAGCGTTCACAGATGAATGAAATGAATGAACCTGCCGCCCATAACCGTTTCTTGAAACAGATATGTCTATTATACCAAATGGTATAACCCGATTATCAGCAGTCTCTTTGGCCAGCATAATCATTCCGGCGCAGGTGCCCCAAACCCCCTTCTGGGCGCAAAATTGGCGAAGCGTCTCTCTCATGCTAAATCTATCTATTAGCAGGCTCATGGTAGTTGATTCCCCTCCGGGAATAATAATTCCGTCAAGACCGGTCAGATCGCCCTTTGACCTCACCTCACGGCACGAAACAGAAAGAGCATTAAGGCGAAAAAGATGCCGTTCAAAATCACCCTGAAGAGCAAGAACACCTACGTGAAGCCTCGAAAACATAAGCAAGAAATGAATAAAGCGTCTATCGGGTCTGAAGCAGATGTTCTTGGGGAATATCAGCGGCTGAGACCCCTTTCATAGCCTCACCCAGACCGCGGCTCGCATCCGCCACCGCCTTAGGATTATTGAATTGAGCAACGGCGGTTACAATAGCTGCCGCTCTTTTTTCAGGATTCGAGGATTTGAATATCCCACTCCCGACAAAAACAGCCTCAGCGCCCAATTTCATAACCAGAGCGGCATCAGCCGGAGTAGCAACACCGCCCGCTGCGAAATTAGGTACCGGCAATTTACCCAAACGAGCCACAATCTTCACCAATTCCAATGGAGAGGCTAATTCCTTGGCAGCGCCATATAGCTCATCATCCGACAGGACTGTCAGCCGCTTCATGGCCGAATTAATTTCACGAAGATGCTTCACTGCCTCCGAGACGTCCCCTGTGCCGGCCTCGCCTTTGGTGCGAATCATGGCGGCCCCCTCGGCGATTCGTCTCAGAGCCTCTCCAAGATTGCGGCATCCGCAGACAAATGGGATTTTGAATTTCCATTTGTCGATATGATATTGATAGTCCGCCGGCGTCAAAACCTCAGATTCATCAATAAAATCGACTTCAAGCGCCTGAAGAACCTCTGCCTCAGCGAAATGACCAATACGGCATTTCGCCATGACCGGAATGCTGACTATTTCTTTAATAGCCTCAATAATTGCGGGATCGGCCATTCGCGCCACCCCACCCTCTGCACGGATATCAGCCGGGACACGCTCCAAGGCCATCACGGCGCACGCCCCAGCCTCCTCAGCGATTCTGGCCTGTTCGGGGGTGACTACATCCATTATCACTCCGCCCTTCAACATCTCCGCCAGGCCGACACGAATTCTATAATCTTTATCATCCAGATTCATATTGCTTCTCCTCTCTAATTCAATATACCGGTTGTCAGGCCGGATTGTTCCTCACTAAGGAATACCAAAGAATTCTATGAGAATCAGAAATCTCTTCTGCTCCCATACCCTATAGATAGAATTACCAGCCGGCAATCAATCATCAGAAAATATAACATTAATTAGGGGAAAAATGCAACCCCATTATATATCGGGGCGAAAAAGCTAACTATTCGCTCGTCTTTTGTTTAGTCACTTTCAGAAATGAGCCAATCGGATAGGCTGACCTTTGAGTTTCTGTCCTTGATTAAAGAAACCAAAATTATTGCGGGCGAAAAGAAATTCATTGGTTTCCTATATAGTAATTGCCAGAGGCCACGCCAAACGGCGGTCGCAAGACCGTAAATCCAGGATTCTGTTGAAAGCTGTTAGGATAATTCCCATTACTTATCAATTATGAGTTGCTAACCCATTGATATCCCGTGGCTTATAATAGCGAAGTAGAAAACGAGCCTGCGATCCTTGTGGGGCGCCTTATAAGTTCTTTCCAGCTTCCAGACAAAAGGAAATATCAGACACTTAATTCCAACGGTAGCAATAGATTAAAAAAGGAACCGTTTACAAAAGAAGACGGCTTTATCAATAAGCGGTTGCTCTAAATTATGGCTCTTTCTTGGAGTCTGTACTCAAAGCGCTTTATGACATATGGGCTTAAATCAACAATATAGTTCAATATAATCCACAATCGATGGAAAGCTTTCTGACATTTTTTGGACATAGTCGGCCAATGAAAAATAATACTTTCAAAATACTGTGGATATCGTATATTC
>CAZCFT010000012.1:0-39214 GCA_964498015.1 uncultured Ignavibacteriaceae bacterium | reverse complement strand
CCAAATAGCATCATGTCCGTTGCGACCGACGAGATGCTGGCCGCGATAAAAAGCAAGTTTGAAGCGGAAAAAGAAGCGGTTAAGAAGAATATTGAGCTCAAGAAAAGGCCTCGACCGCCTGAAGCAAAGATAGAAATCGCTGAGCCGACAGAGAGGACGACTTTTGATGAGCGTCTTGCAAAATTATCCGTGGCGCTCAAGAAGCATGACAAGCGGAAGAAAAAATTTGACAAGAGGAAAAAAGGAAAAGAAGCCCGCTTGGTTGACCGCAAAGCGGTGGTGAGAAGCTTTAAGGCAACGATGGCCTCGATCGGCGGAGTCAAGAAGACAAAGAAGTATAAGAGACGTTTTAAATCCGGCGGAACCGTTGAAATACCGGAAGAAAACATGATTGAAGTAAACGAATTCATGACTGTCGCGGAATTGGCGCGGGCTATGGAAATGAAGCCGGCCGAGCTGATCGCGGTTTGTTTCAGACTCGGAATGATGGCTTCAATAAACCAGCGTCTTGACCTCGAGACTATTGAAACTCTGGCGCTTGAATGCGGCTATGGCATCAAAGAAAAGGAAGAAATTGGCGAGGAAGCCAAGGAAGAGGAAAGCACGGAGCACATGTTCACCCGCGCGCCGGTTGTCACGATCATGGGACACGTCGATCATGGCAAAACTTCGCTACTTGATTATATAAGAGAAACCAATGTTGTTGCGCAAGAGGCTGGGGCTATCACTCAGCATATCGGGGCTTATGAAGCGATTGTAGGCGAAAAGGGAATTGCTTTTATTGATACTCCCGGTCATGAAGCCTTTACGGCTATGCGCGCCCGGGGCGCTCAGATTACGGACATTGTGGTGCTTGTTGTCGCCGCTGACGATGCTGTTATGCCTCAAACCGTTGAAGCCATCGACCACGCCCGTGCCGCCGGGGTCCCGATAATTGTTGCCATAAATAAAATAGATAAGCCGACAGCCAATCCTGATATGATAAGGCAGCAACTATCAAAATATAATCTGATGTCGGAAGAGTGGGGTGGAAAAACAATCATGGTGGAGGTCTCGGCCAAAACCGGGCAGGGTATCGACCGCCTTCTTGAAATGATTCTTCTTCAAGCAGAGATGCTTGATTTGAAAGCCGACCCCGGAATCAGAGGACAGGGAGTAGTCATCGAAGCCAAACTGGAACGCGGGAGGGGCCCGGTGAGCACAGTCATTGTGCAAAAAGGTACGATAAGAATCGGCGACCCTATCGTGGCAGGCGTCTGCAGTGGACGGGTCAGGACCCTGACGAGCGATCGAGATGTTCCCCTGAAAGAAGTTGGGCCATCGTTTCCGGCTCGCCTGACGGGACTCAATGGCGTGCCTCAGGCGGGAGATACTTTCATGGCGGTTCAGGATGATCAGGAGGCCAGAGAGATTTCTCTCAAGCGGATGCAGGTGAAAAGGGAACAGGATATCCGGCGGGGATATGGCCGTCCTACGCTCGAGGGAATCTACGCACAGATTAAAGATGGCCAAATGAAAGAGCTTCGTCTGGTCATAAAAGCTGATGTTGATGGTTCCGCAGAAGCGCTATCCGAGATTTTGGCAAAGATAGCGACGGATGAAGCTCGGACCGTTATTATCCACAAAGGGGTCGGCGCCATAAACGAATCCGATGTTCTCCTGGCGGCGGTATCCAATGCCATAGTGATCGGATTTAGCGTCAGCCCCGACAGCCGCGCCCGGGAAACAGCGGCCCGGGAAAAAGTGGATATAAGACAATATGATATCATTTATGAGGTCGAAGATGATATTCGAAAGGCTTTGGAGGGGATGCTCTCGCCGGTCATTAAGGAAGAATTCTCGGGTATGGCTGAAGTAAGAGAGATATTCAAGGCGCCGAAGGTCGGAACCGTGGCCGGGTGTTTTGTGAAGGACGGCGCCATAAAGAGAACGGATAAAGTGCATATTGTCCGTGACGGCAGAATAATTTTTACGGGGGCGCTGAGTTCGCTCAGACGATTCAGGGACGATGTGCGTGAAGTTCAAAACGGTTATGAATGCGGTCTCGCGGTCGAGAACTATAATGATGTTAAAGTGGGGGATCATATAGAGGTGTACCATCTGGTAGAGACTGCAAAGAAGTTGGAATAGATAGGTGAAGGTTGTTTATCGGCACGGTAGTTTTTGACTTGTATCTCCCCGGAATAGCTTCACTAAAAGAAAAAAGAAGGAGATTGAAGCCGCTTCTATCTCGGCTACGGAGTCGTTTTAATATATCAATTGCCGAGGTTGGATATAATGATAGTCTCCAGAGGGCACAAGTCGGAGCGGCCATTGTTACCAATGATAAGCGATTTGCCGACCAAGTGATCGCCAAGATAGCAGATTCGGTAGGAAACGAGGCGGAGATAAATATGTCTGATTACCGGGTGGAAATTTTATAGGCTGAATTATGCGCCAATTTAAGAGAGCAGACAGGATTAGGAGTCAAATATTGAGAGATGTCCAGAGGCTCCTGAGTGAGGATTGCACTCTAAACGTCAAGGGAATGGTGACCTTTACCGACGTGGAGATAACAGCCGATTTAAAGTATGCCACTATTTTTTATTCTGTCCTGGGTCAAGATGACGTTAAAGAACAGGCGGCGAATTATCTCTCCAAGGTGAGAAATAGAATCCAATCGGAGTTGGGTCGTCTGCTGGGAATAAGAAATACTCCGGAGATAAAATTTTCTTTCGATCCCTCGATTGAGCGAGGAATGAGGATCGAACAATTGTTGAACGAGATTTCCAAAGAAGATGAAAAGGGAAAGAAAGACAATCTATAAAGAGATTATTCAGGCGGTCAGGTCATCACAATCTATTTTGATTACCGGGCACGAAGACCCTGATGGCGACTCCATAGGATCGGAATTGGCCTTAGGACGAATTATTGATCAGCTCGGCCGGAAAGTCACAATAGTAAATCAAGGGAGAGTTCCGATCAAATATGGATTCCTTCCGGAGATTGATCGTGCCATTGAATTTAGAGATTTTCGGGATCAACCGGCTTTTGATCTCGCTTTGATTCTGGAATGCCCCGGCATTGAGCGAACAGGTCTGGTCAAAAATCTGATTGGAGCGGGGACAAAAATCATCAACATTGACCATCATCCGGATAACAGACCATTTGGCTTAATAAATTATATCGATGAGAACGCTTCATCGGTAGGCGAGATGCTCTATGAGCTATTTGTCGCTGAAGAACTATCAATTGATAAAGATACAGCTATCCTTCTTTATACGGCAATTTTGACGGATACGGGCCGTTTCCGGTTTGATTCCACTTCCCCAAGGACCATGGGAATAATCGGTGAATTGATTGCTCGCGGAGTAAATCCGAGGGTGATCACGGACTATATTTACTTTGCGCTTCCTCCGCCTATTTTAAAGCTGACCGGCGAGGCCCTCTCGGGCATCTCATTTTTTGAAAACGGTAGAATCTGCCTCTTGCAGGTTGACCGCAAAATGCTTGAAAAAAATATGGTGAATATGAGCGAGATGGATGGTTTGGCCGATTATACCCTTTTTGCCAGAGACGTTATTGTCGGCGGTCTTCTTAAGGAGATGGAAGCTGGGTTTACCAAGGTTTCGCTCCGCTCGCGCAATGGTATCAACGTCTCCCAGTTGGCGCATAAGTATGGAGGCGGGGGACATTTTAGCGCCGCAGGGTTCGGAATTGCGTTGCCCCTTAATGTCGCCCGGGAACGACTGCTTGAGGATTTGAAGGAGCTTGTTAATGCTTCAATATGACGGAATTCTTCTCTGCGAAAAACCGTATGGAATATCGAGTCATGATCTGATTAGCGATCTTCGACAGATTATCGGGCAGAGGCGTATCGGACATACCGGTACCCTTGATCCCCGCGCCACCGGGCTTATGGTGGTTTGCCTCGGTAGGGCGACCAAGATTGCGCAATTTCTTGCGGACGTCGATAAGACTTACGAAGCCGAAATCAAGTTGGGCATTCGCTCGAGTACATTCGACAGCGAGGGAATCATGGAAGATTCGAAAAGCAGGGAGATTCCTAAATTAGGCGAGTCGGAGATTATTGAAATTCTTTCAAGTTTCAGAGGGAAGATAGTTCAAAAAGTCCCCGCATATTCGGCTGTAAAGGTGGGTGGGGAGAGGTTATATAAACTGGCGAGAAGGGGCGAGGATGTCGAGACTCCGGAGAGAGTTGTGGAAATCAAAGAAATTGAACTCACAAAGTATAATTCTCCGATTGTCGGCTTTACGGTTACTTGTTCCAAAGGGACTTATATCAGGGCGCTGGCCAACGATATAGGCGAAAGAATCGGCTGTGGGGCGTATCTCTCAAAGTTGAATCGTACCAGAGTGGGTAATTTCGAATTGAAAGAGGCAATTACCACTAATGCAATATATCATTACCGACAGGCCGGCGCTCTGAAACAATTTATTAGACCAATAGAGGCAATTTTGCCATATCCATCAATCAAGGTAAGCGAGAGTTTCAGTCCCTTGATTATATCAGGAAAATCTCCGCGCTCCAGGGATATTGTAGATATTAATGGTCAATTTGCGACAGATGATTACATCAGCCTTATGGATTATTCGGGGCGAATAATGGCGATAGGGGTGGCCAAAGTGAGTTCATCGGAAATTTCCGAACTCAATGGGAACGATTTTTTCAGATACGTCAGAGCGCTAAATTGAGTATTGAACTAATCAAGGGGATAGACCAGATCCGAAAGATAGACGGCGGGGTTGTGGCGACCATAGGGACATTCGATGGTCTCCATTTGGGGCATCAGGCAATACTGCATCGTCTCTGCCAATCCCGTGAAAAGGAGAAACTGACGCCGCTGGCTATCACTTTTGAGCCGCATCCACGTGTCCTTGTGACGCCTGATTCCCCGCCACTGCTTTTGACTGTGTGGGAGGAGAAGGTTAAGCTTTTTTCGCAATTTATGTCGGGTATCCTGGTGGTCATTGAATTCAATCGGGAAATTATGAATATGTCGGCTGAGCAATTCACCAGTTCTTTCCTGGTGAAGCGATTGAATCTCAAGAAGCTTATAGTCGGGTACGATCACGCGTTTGGTCGGAATCGTTCAGGTACGATAAACGATTTGTTGGAATTGAGCAAAAAATATCATTTTGACCTTGAAATAGTTGATCCTGTTATCGTAGACGGGAAACCGATTTCTTCTTCACGGATTAGACGATTGCTGGACGAGAACAATCTTCCTCGGGCTCTGCAGATGCTTGGGCATCCGTACCCCATAGCGGGCAAGGTAAAGAGGGGAATCGGCATGGGGAAGAAGATTGGATTCCCGACTGCCAATCTTGAAGTGAGCAATCGGAAACTTCTCCCTCGGCGGGGCGTCTACTCTTGTAGTTTGGAGTTAGATGGCGGCCGATATGACGGGATGATGTTTATCGGCATCAATCATTTCAATCCTGCGGCCGGTGTCTCTGTGGAAGTCAATATATTTGATTTTGACAAAGACCTTTACGGGCAGGATTTTTTCTGTTATCCTGAGATTTTCCTGCGGGAAAGCAGGATTTATGATGAGGCCACCGGACTGGTTGAGCAAATAAAGATAGATAAAGCAAATGTGTTGAAATTAAAGAATAGAGGAGTGTAGTAGTAATGTCTATTAGCAAAGAGACAAAAGCTGAAGTTGTGAGCAAGTACCAACTTCACGAAAAAGACACCGGTTCTCCGGAAGTGCAAATTGCCATTTTGACGGAGGATATAAATGCCCTCACCGGCCACCTGCAGGTACATCCCAAGGATTTCCACAGTCGCCGCGGACTTCTGAAAAAAGTGGGAAAAAGAAGACGCCTGCTTGATTACTTGACGGATCGTGACATTGAAAGTTACCGTCATATCCTGGCTCAATTGAATATCAGACGGTAATAGGGGAGATATAATAATGATTCATAGCGTTGAATTGGAACTGGGAGGAAAGCGGCTTCTGATAGAAACCGGCAAAATTGCACTGCAGGCCAACGGTTCGGTGACAGTGCGACTGGGCGATACGATCGTTCTGTCAGCAGTATGCGCATCAGAGAAACCGGTTGAAGGACAGGATTTTTTCCCTCTCACCGTTGACTATCGGGAAAAAACATATGCGGCGGGAAGAATTCCGGGAGGCTTTTTCAAGCGGGAAGGGAGACCGACGGAGAAAGAAATTCTATCGGCCAGAATTATTGATCGTCCTATTAGACCGCTCTTCCCCGAAGGTTTCACGAATGAAGTCCAATGCCATAATATTGTCCTTTCGACCGACCAGCAGAATGATGCGGATATTCTCGGGATTATTGGCACCTCGACTTCGCTGGTAATCTCGGATATACCATTTACGACGCCGATTGCGGCGGTCAGGGTTGGAAGAGTGAACGGTCAGTATATAATAAATCCAACTTTTGCAGAGCTGGAAGAATCTGATATTAATCTGACTATGGCCGGATCTAAAGATTCGGTGACCATGGTTGAGGGGGGAGGCAGAGAGATTTCTGAAGCGGACATGCTCGCGGCTCTGGCATTTGGGCATGAACATATCAAGATGATAGTTGGGAAAATAGAGGAGCTTCAGGGACAAGTTGGAAGGAAAAAAGTGTCATTCACTTCCGCCCTGCCTGATGAACATCTAAAGAGCAAAGTTACGGAGATGGTCCACGCCCGCTTTGACGAATATAACCGCATTGCCGACAAAGATGAGCGGCGCGAGAAGAAACGGCTTCTTTTCGAAGAGGCGCAGACGGCTCTGGCTGAAGAATTTCCTGAATCCGAACGCATAATTGGCGCTTTGATGCACGATATCGACGCCGGCGTGATGCGCCGGATGATTGTCGAGGAAAACCGCCGGATCGACGGGCGCGGCCCGGATGATATTCGCAATATTACCTGTGAGGTCGGAGTACTGCCGAGGACTCATGGTTCGGCGCTGTTTACGCGCGGGCAGACTCAGGCGCTGGTAGTTCTGACACTCGGGACAAAAATAGACGAGCAACGAATAGAGGATCTTGAAGGGGAATCATCAAAGAGCTATATGCTTCACTATAACTTTCCGTCATTTGCCACCGGCGAGGTCCGTCCTATTCGCGGGGTTAGCCGCCGGGAAATCGGGCATGGCGCTCTGGCGGAGCGAGCTCTACAGCCGGTCGTTCCCGTTGAGGAAAAATTCCCTTATACTATAAGAATCGTCTCCGATATTTTAGAGTCCAATGGTTCATCGTCGATGGCCTCTGTCTGCGGCGGCTCGATGGCTCTTATGGATGGCGGAGCGCCGATTAAATCTGCCGTCGCCGGCGTCGCAATGGGTCTCATTAAAGAAGGCGAGAAAGTAGTAATCTTGACTGATATCCTCGGCGATGAGGACCATTTCGGCGATATGGACTTCAAAGTTGCCGGAACATCCAAAGGAATAACCGCTTTCCAGATGGATATAAAGATGACTGGAATTGCGCTTGGCATAATGGCCGGAGCTTTGGAGAAGGCTAAAGCGGCCCGCCTGTTTATTCTTGAAAAAATGAATGCCGTTATTTCAAAGAGCCGTGAGGAAATTTCTGTCTATGCGCCGAGGATTATCACGTTTAAGATAAAGATTGATAAGATTGGCGAGGTAATCGGCCCAGGCGGCAAGATGATTCGTTCAATCATAGAGGCTACGGGCGCGAAAATTGATATTGATGATGACGGTACGGTAATAGTAGCCTCAGTCGATGGAGATGCCGGGAAAAAAGCTCAGGCGATGATTATGGCGATTACGGAGGAAGCTGAGGTCGGCAAAGTCTATAGCGGCAAGGTGCGCCGTATAACCGCCTTTGGCGCCTTTCTTGAGATCCTTCCCGGTACTGACGGTCTGCTTCATATCTCGGAAATCGACCATGCCCATGTAGCGCGAGTTGAAGATTTTCTCAAGATAGGGGATATGGTAGAGGTTAAAGTCATTAATATTGACCCTGAAGGGAAAATCAGATTGTCGCGCAAGGCTCTCACAAGAGCGAGAAGTTGAGTAATTGCAGGTGTATGAGCGCCGATTCCGTATATAGTAAAACCGCTTTCGATAACGGCTTGAGGGTTGTGACAGAAAAGATACCGTCATCCCGTTCCGCGGCCATCGGCATCTGGATCGATGTCGGCTCGCGCGACGAGCATAAAGATGAAAACGGCATCTCTCACTTCACCGAACATATGCTCTTTAAAGGCACCAAGACCAGAACGGCACGGGAAATTGCCTCATACCTTGAGTCGCTCGGAGGCGGCCTGAATGCCTTCACTTCCCGTGAGCAAACCTGCTATCATGCCATAGTACTCGACCAGCATTTGCCGAAGGCGGTTGAGATTCTGTCCGATATCATCATGAATTCCACCTTGAGCCGGGCGAGTCTGGAACGGGAAAAATCTGTGGTGGTTGAAGAAATATTCGAGGTGGAAGAAACGCCTTCCGAGTATATCCACGAGCTTTTCTCGGATTGTTTCTGGCGAGGGCACCCTCTCGGCTGGCCAATTATGGGTTCCGAGAAAAATGTTCGTTCACTAAGCAGAAGCGGCGTGGTATCTTTTATGAAGAGGCATTATCGGGCCGGTCGAATTGTCGTCGCCGCGGCGGGGAATATTTCACACAGGAAACTTGTCGATATGGTGAAGAAATATTTCCACTTTTCAGCCGGTGTTGACGGCAGGGGAGAACCGGCCGGAACCCCATCGGATTTTTCAATGAATCTTTATAAACGGAAATCCAATCAGACTCATTTTTGTCTTGGTTTTCCGGCAATAAAATTTGACGACCCGAGGAGAAACAGTATCCTTGCTATACATACTCTCCTTGGAGCGGGAATGTCGTCCAGATTATTTCAAAAGATTCGAGAGGAGAAGGGGATTGCGTACACTGTTTATACTTTTCCTGATTTCTATCGGGACAATGGACTGTTTGGCGTCTATCTTGCCTCAGATAAGCGCCGCCTGCATGCGGCAGTCGAAATAATTCTCAAGGAATTCAGGAAAATCAAGAAGGAGCGGGTCAAGGAATCGAAACTTGAGGAAATAAAATCGCAGATGAAAGGGAATCTGATTTTGAGCATGGAGTCGACCAATGGCAGAATGAACCGATTAGGACGACATGAAATCCTCGCGGGCAGGTATTCGTCATTGAAAGATTCCATTCGCAAGATTGATAAGATCACCGCCGACGATATGCAGGAAATGGCGCAAGAATTATTTCATTATCAGAATATGACTGTTACTTCCCTGGGGGCCGCCGGCGAGGATGATCTAAAGAATGTGGACTGGTCGCTTCTCTGATTCAATATTATTCCATTCCGCCTGCCGGCGGATTTACCAATCATGCCAATACTGGCTTTTCATTATATCGATGAGGATTTCCATCTGGGGGTAAATTCATATTCCCCGGGTCGTTTTAAGAAATTCATATCTATTTTTCAGGGCGCCGGATTTGAGTTTGTTAGGTTGGCCGATTATGTTGAATCTATATCAATGCTCAAAACTATTGGCGCACCAGAAAGCGGCGACGGAAATCTCTCCAGACAGATTGCATTGACTTTCGACGACGGTTATGAATCATTTTATGAGAACGTCGTTCAGATTCTCAATGAATTTTCAGTCCCGGCAACTGTTTTTATTCCTGCCGGCTATATTGGTAGGCCAAATTCCTGGGACTACTCGAGCATATTCAGGAAATCAAACCACCTTTCCGCCAACCAGATTAGGGAAATGACCTCGATGGGAATTGAATTCGGGTCGCACGGACATACACATACTAACTTGGTCGATTTGCCTGATCGCCTTCTGAAAATCGAATTAGAAAGGTCCAAAACATCTCTGGAGGATATTACGGGCAGAGAGATCAAATTCCTAAGCTACCCTTTCGGCAGGTTAGATGATCGAATCGAGGGCCGCTGTCTTGAGGCCGGATACTTAAGAGGATTTTCACTTTCGTATTTGAGAAGGAGCCGCACCGGCTTTTCCATGCGCCGCTTTCCTGTTTATTCGATTGATACGCCCTATTCAATTTCAAAAAAGATATCGAGAGGCGCTATGAATAAAATGGAAATGATAAAGGGAGCTGTAATGAACTCATGCTCATGCGGGACGATTCTCCTGAACCGGATGAGACCGCAAATATATAAAGAGGACCATTAGCGGCACGTATTAAAAGAATTTCCGACGTGCCTGCTTGTGGGTAGGCGGAAAGTTTCTTTTAAGAGCCGCAATTAGCAAAAAAGCCCCGCAAGACGGAGCTTTTTTGTTAGTGAATCATTCTCTCTAATGTTTATCGTTGGGCGCGGCAGGAGGCGCAGTTTGATTGGCGTCGGGAATACGAATAGTACGCTTTACAGGAATTGTAAATCTTGATACTGTTTTATCACCCAACTCAATCGTAATAGACTTTTCAAATTCCTTCTTCAAATATTCATCAAGCACCACAATTCTTCCCTTTTCAGCCGCGCCCGCTTTGATTTTTTTGGGAAGCGTTACCTTGAACATATCAGGTCGTGTATCAACCAGCTTGAGATCAAAGTCGGCGTCGGTAACATTTTGAATTGTGAAATCCAGCCCGTTTCTTTCCTTTTCCCCAAACTGCGAAATATCGAACTTGTATGGTTTGATTATTATCGGATAAGTTGAGTCTGGATTGGCGATGACATTACTCGTAAACTGTACATAACCCAATTCTGGTCCTGCGTTAGTCTTTATGCTCGGTCGTTTTGATTGCTTGCCGATGTAATGACCAGTATTGAAAATTGTTTCGAGGGCTGTACTATCGCCTTTGGCAAGCTCGGTTTTATTCAGGGGAGCCTGAGTGCAACCGCATCCGGGAGTCACCTTTTCTATTTTCAGGCTGTCGGTTCCAGTCGAATACAGCCAGAAAATGTGGCTTATTTTTGCATTTTGCGGGGCGTATCCAAAATCAAAGGTTGACTCTTGAATTGTCATATTAGGTTGGGCCAAAATCTGGTCTCCCAATATCATTACACATAATATCAGCAAAGCGAGATAAATCAATACTCTCATTATTTATTCCTCCAAATTTTTCCATTATTGCAATTGACATATTTCTTATTCGGGGTGAAAGGAATTGGACACTTTTGGGAGAGGCGACCCTCTGATAGAGATTATTCTGACTTGAGCCGAATTTTGGTTGATTGCAATGGCGAAATATCCGGCGATTTTGGAGGGGTGTTTATCGGTAAATCCGGCCTTTGACGGAAATGAATAATTTACGCATGGGGAAGATTTAAAAGCAAAAAGCCCCGCGGGAAAGCGGAGCTTTTTTATGAATAGATAATAAGCGTCAGTGTTTATCGCCGGAGGTTGTTGCAGTTGTTGCCTGATTGGCGCCGGGAATACGGACAGTCCTCTTGACCGGAATTGTATATCGGGTTTTCGTACTATCCCCGAATTCAATGGTAATTGACTTCTCAAATTCATTCTTTAATTGGTCACCAAGTAATTCAATCTTGCCTTTTTCGGACTCACCGGCCTTTATCTTCTTGGGTAATGATATTTTGAACATGCTATAAGGCATATCCACCAATTTGACGTCAAGATTGGCAGTCGAAAGATTTTTGATCGCAAATTCAAGCGAATTTCGAGTCTTTTCGCCAAATTGAGAAATATCGAATTTATATGGCGAAATATTGACGGGCGAAAGTGAATCAGGGTTGGTGTAAGCATTGCAAGTAATCTGCACATATTTCTGTTCCGCCCCTTCATTAGTGGTAATGGTAGGGCGCTTAGATTGATTGCCTTTATAATGTCCGGTATTGAAAATTATTTCAAGCTGGGTGCTGTCGCCGACAGCAAGCTCCGTTTTGGTAAGAGGAGCCTGTGTGCATCCTCACCCAGGACTCACTTTGACAATCTTAAGGCTATCCGTGCCGGTAGAATGAATCCAAAAAACATGGCTGATTTTAGAATTCTGCGGCACATATCCAAACTCAAAGACTGATTCGGGCAAAGACATTTTCGGCTGTGCCAACAATTGGCTGTTCAATGTCAGCGCTAAAATTGCAAGCAGAGCCAGTGGCGTCAGTCTTTTCATATATCCTCCAAACAAAGAGCGAGTTAGTTTCAAGTTGAAATTCATCTAATACATTTTCTTTCGGACAATATCACCTATCCGTCAGGGGCCGGATCAGGCTTTTGACTGAAATTTAACAAAATCATCTCCAGTGTCAAGGAAGTAATTTATTTTGGGGCCTGCTGTTGGCTTTTAAATATCTTTCTTGCAATCGGTATCGAATAGAATTTCCTTTCTGATAAATCGGTGATAAATTCAAAGGTTATAGACTTCTCGAATTCCGTTTTAATTCCTTTTTCGTTGAGAGTCAGGATTCCTTTTGCAGAGTCCCGGGGCGGCACAAAGGCCGGAAAGTCAATTTTATAATACTCATCATCCCAGTAAAGCAACCTAAGCGGAACATTTTCGCTGGAATTATTGATAATCTGAAAAGTGAATTCTTTGGCCATTTTATCGCCAAATTGGGAAGCGGCGATTCTATAGGGTTTTACATATATGGGACGCAGATTTTCTATACTATCAAGGCTGGATGATAGAATCGCCAAGATGGCGGCCCGACCTGCGTTGGTGTAGATATGAGGGAACCGATCCCTTTCTCCAACAAAATATTCAGAATCGTAGAAAAGAGGTATTACAACGCTATCGCCCGGCGCAAGAAGCTTTTTTGACAGGGGCATTCGAATGTAACGACCAAGCGTCGGGATGCTATCTATACGGAGAGGCGCATCGCCGACTGATTTCAGGACAACATCTTTATAAAAATGGGATTGATGGGGGACAATGCCAAATAAGACAGTATCCGGCTCCAAATCATAGCGCGGTTTGGCCTCTGCGAATCCAACTGCCAAAATCAGAGCGGCTGACATGACGATAAAATTTTTCATACCCTTCCAATGTCCTAACTGACCTGTTTACATATTATAGAATTGAGATATTAATTAGTTCCCCCAAAAAGGCAACATTTTTAATATATATACGAGTCACAACCGGTTGATTTTTATGGCAATTGGCAGTATTTTTGGCCATATTATTTTAGGCCTCAATCATGGCAATCCCATATCATTGTCCTGATGGGGTAGATTAAGCTGGAATAAGAGACGAAAAGATCAAATTAAATAATCATTGGAGATTTTATGGACACAGTTTCATTCCTTGAAAGCAATAAATCACAGAGACTTGATGAGCTTTTCGAGTTTCTAAGATTTCCGTCAGTCTCCGCCAAAAGCGAGCACAAGGGGGATGTGACCGCCTGCGCCGAATGGCTGGCAAAGCAGATGAACAAAATCGGGTTGGATGTCAAGATTATGCCCACCGGAGGAAATCCGATCGTTTATGGAAGCAAGATTTCTTCTCCGGACAAGTTGACTGTTCTATATTATGGGCATTACGATGTTCAGCCTCCTGAACCGCTTGAGCTATGGAAGACTTCGCCTTTTGACCCTATCCTTGAAAACGGGTATATTATTGCGAGGGGTACGACCGATGACAAGGGACAACTTCTCACTCATCTAAAAGCGATTGAGGCCTATCTGGCCACGGGGCGGGAACTCCCGATAAATGTCAAGCTGATGTTTGAGGGCGAAGAGGAATCCGGCTCCGAGAATTTGGAGAAATTCATAAAGGAAAATGTTAAATTATTGAAGGCTGATCTGGTGGTCATATCCGATACGGCCCAGTTCGGGAAAAATCGGCCAGCAGTTACTTACGGATTGAGGGGAGTAGCATTTGTCGAGCTGAAAATCATCGGCCCTGACCGGGATCTTCATTCGGGAACCTTCGGCGGGGCGATTCCCAATCCGGTAAATACCCTGGCTCGAATAATAAGCCGGTTTCATGATAATGAAGGAAAGGTGGCTATTCCGGGATTTTATAAAGGCGTTCGACCAACCAGCGCATGGGAGAAGAAACAATTTAAGAAACTCCCTTTCAAGAAAGAGGAATTTCTCGCCAAAACCGGCGCCAAAGGATTTTTTGGGGACAAGAATTTTTCCATCCTGGAGCGAATCTGGAGCAGGCCGACCCTTGATATCAATGGCATAACCGGAGGATATCAGGGTGAGGGAGGGAAGACGATCATACCATCATGGGCGTCATGCAAGATTACGATGAGGCTTGTCCCGGATCAGGACCCTATGGATCTCTGCCATAAACTTGAGAAATTTATCAGGAAAGTATGCCCCAAATATGTTGAATGCCAGGTTACGATACATGGCGGCGCCAAGGGAGTTGTCGTGCCGACCGATGGCCCGTGGCTGAAGGCGGCGGGTGTGGCCATTACGACCGGATTCGGCGTTGAACCGGTCTTTATGAAAGAAGGGGGCTCAATTCCGGTAGTGGGGATGTTTAAGCAGACGCTCGGGCTGGACACTCTTCTTCTGGGCTGGGGACAAAATGATGATAACGCTCATTCACCCAATGAACGAATGTCTTATGACGATTTTGAGCGGGGTTGTTATAGTTCTCTGGCGCTAATTGATGAACTGGCCAAAGTGAAAAGATAATCATGGATCTGGGTCTGGAAGGAAAAATCGCTCTGGTGACCGGGGCCTCATCCGGATTGGGATATGCCACAGCCCTGGCGTTTGCACAAGAAGGGGCAAGAGTGGCAATCAATTCACGTTCACAGGATAATCTTGATTCTGCCGCCCGAAAAATTGAAAAGGCGACGATGTTCCTTCCTCTGACAATTGCCGGCGATTTATCCGAGGAGGGAATGGCGGAAAAGATAATTGAGGAAGTTTGCGGCAGGGTGGGGCCAATTAATATTCTGGTAGTAAATGCAGGCGGTCCCCCGCCGGGGCAATTTTTGCAACATGAAAAGGGGACCTGGCGAAAGTCCACTGATTTGACTTTGCACTCTGCCATCGATTTGTCCCGGGCAGTTATCCCAAGCATGAAAGATGCGCGATGGGGGAGAATCATTTTTATTACTTCTGTCGCGGTTAAGCAACCTCTGGAGAATCTTATTATCTCCAATACTCTGAGAGCAGGCGTCACGGGTTTTGCGAAATCGATTTCCAATGAATTGGCCCCTTTGGGAATCACTGTCAACGCCGTTTGCCCCGGATATACTGATACAGAGCGACTGAAATCTTTGGCTGAAAATCAGTCAAAGGCACAGCAGATATCGGTCGAAAATATATATAAGAAGTGGACTGATAATATTCCAATGGGGCGAGTAGGGAGACCGGAGGAACTGGCGAGTCTAATACTATTCCTCGCCTCGGAGAAGGCATCATATATTACGGGAGTTTCGGTCCCGGCTGACGGCGGATTATATAAAGGATTGCTTTAAGAAAGTCGCATATTCGACTGCATTATAATACAATAGACGACGGTGAATCGTCTGGGATTGACTCTGCCACACATAATTTGGCGGCTTTGCGGTTGGGTGAAAAAACGCCTTCTATTCGGATCGTAATTGGGCTGATGCTTCTCCAACAGTTCATTGCATCTTTTGCATATCCCATATCAAAACTTGGCCTCAATCAGATCGAGCCTTATTCGTATGCTTTTTTTCGGTTCACCATTGCCAGTATAGTTTTCGCTATGATTTTGATATTTAAGAAGAATCATCAGCGGATATTAGCCGCTGATCGTTTGAAGATGTTTATTATCGGATTGATATTAATCCCCGGCAATCAACTTCTGTTCTTGATTGGCCAGTCCAAAACTACGGCCAGCCATGCCAGCCTCCTATTTGCCACGACCCCAATTTTTATTTATGTACTTGCAATAATAGCGCTTGGGGAGAAATTCTTGATACGTCGCACGGTCGGCATATTGGTCGCCGTGGCTGGCGTCTATCTTATTATTTCCGGCGGCAAAATTCAATTTGGGATACAAAATCTGGTTGGAGATCTGTTAGTTCTTATCGCGGCCTTTGCTTGGGCAGTCGGAGCTATCATGGGAAAGCCGCTGGCTCAGAAATATGGAGCATTTAGGGTGACAGGACTATCTCTAACCTACGGTTCGCTTGTATATCTTCCATTTGGGCTTTATAGCGTTATTAATAGCGATTACAGGGGAGTCTCGTGGAGCGGGTGGTTTTCTGTTTTTTATATGGCCATCGCTATTTCTATTGTCGCCTATGTACTTTGGTATTGGATTTTGAAGTATATGGAGGCCTCCAGAGCGGCAGTCATACAGAATATCCAGCCAATTTTCGCAACCAGCGTAGCCGCTTTAATGCTATCCGAACCAATCAGCCGAAATCTGATTTTTGGAGGTATAATAGTAATTGCCGGTGTCTTGCTGACAGAATCAAGATAAGGATGTTGATTGTTGACATAATTTGACGATTATTTTATGGTATGGAATCTTTTTTGGGGAGATTTGAAATATTTATGGAAGACATAATGAAAAACGGATCAACCCATGACGACACCTGGTCGGTATTTAGGATAATGTCGGAATTTGTCGACGGATTTGAGACACTCCGGGCCCTCCACCCGGCGGTGTCAATTTTCGGATCATCAACTCTGACAGACAAGTCAAAATACTATACTTTGGCGCGGGAGATAGCGCGAAGGCTGTCTGATGCCGGATTTGCCGTAATTACGGGGGGAGGACCGGGTATAATGGAAGCCGCCAACAGCGGCGCTCAGGAAGGTATCTCCAAATCGGTCGGTCTGAATATAGAAATTCCACATGAGCAAAAGCCCAATAAATGTCAGGATTTATCCTTGAGTTTCAGGTATTTTTTTGCTCGCAAAGTGATGTTCGTCAAATATGCCTCCGCCTTTGTCATCATGCCGGGTGGTTTTGGCACGCTGGATGAGCTTTTTGAGATGCTTACGCTGATACAAACAGAGAAGATATTTGAATTTCCGGTGGTCTTGGTTGGCACCGATTTTTGGGGTGGATTGATTGATTGGCTTCTCTCCGCCCCGGTGCGGGCGGGTACTCTTGCGAAAGATGATATGAAGATATTCTCTTTGACCGATGACCCTAAAGAGGTGGTCAGAATAATCAAAGATGGATATGAGAAGGTCCGCCGCTCGAAGGCGATTTGATTTTATTTTATAGGCGATCATGGATTGAATAGTGGCGTCTCTCGAGACGCCACTACTATTATTGGAGGCAACATTCTGGGTTGATTAGCGAGGTTTGATAAATCCCGTCAGAGCCGGACCTTAATGGCAAACCACTACGAAGGCCTTATCGCAGGATATAGCGTCAGCCCTTCAAATTGTCTTCCGAAAATGCCCGTTCCAGCTTGGGATCGGTGAAAATGCCATCCTTCCGAATTAATTTATCGTCAAAGTAGATTTCTCCACCGCCATAATCTTTGCGCTGAATCAAGACCAGATCCCAGTGGATCGCTGAAATATTGCCGTTGGAGGCCTCATCATAACAGCATCCCGGCGTAAGATGAATGGAGCCGCGGATTTTTTCATCAAAGAGAGTATCTTTCATTGGATATAGAACAAAAGGATTTACGCCGATAGCAAATTCGCCGACATATCGAGCGCCCTCGTCGGTATCGAAGATTTTATTCATTTTTTCTTGATTAGATGAGGATTCGGCCTTGATTATTTCTCCGTTCTTGAATGTCAACTTGATATCATTGTAGACAATTCCGTCGTGGAGAGAGGGAGTATTGTATTTAATGGTTCCGTTGATTGATTCCTTCACCGGGGCGGTATAGACTTCTCCGTCGGGGATATTTTTTATCCCGTCGCATTTGATTACTCCGATTCCCTTGATGGAGAATGTCAGATCTGTCCCAGGGCTGGTGAGTCGAACCCTGTCGGTTTTCTGCATCAGCTCTACCAGAGGATCCATCGCTTTCGACATTTTTGCATAATTGAGATTGCATACGCTATAATAAAAATCAGCAAATTTTTCCTGCGATGTTTCCGCGAGTTGGGCCATAGCATTGTTGGGAAATCTAAGAACAACCCATTTGGTGCGCTTCACTCGTTGCTCGAGGTGGACCGGCTTATAAAAGAGTTTTTGATATTTGTCCATCCGGTCTGCCGGAATGTCGGCAAGGTCGAATGGATTATCCGAGCCTCTTAATCCTATATAGGCGGAAGATCTCTTCATCATTTCAAGATGAAGGTCCCCTAATTTTCGAAGCTGGTCATCTTTAGCTGTCTTGAGATATTGCCGCAGGATTGATTTATCATTATAGAACCAAAAAGGGACTCCGCCTTTTTTGGTGGCGTATCGCACTATTTCTTTACCGAGCTCAAGACTTTCAATGCCCTTGATTTCCAGATAAAGAATTTCGCCCGGTTTCAGAGAGACGGAATAATCGATGAGATTCTTGGCGAGTACAGCATTTCGTTCATCTTTCATTATTAGTCCTTTCTGCTACCAATAGTTTGTTCTAAAATAATCTATGGCGCTTAGGTTTTCAAGGGGATATCACATTTGCCTTACAGGTATTATATAGACCAATAGCTGATATTAAAGAATTTTTGCTTGCTATAACCGACCTTTCTTTCTTCATTTGCGGAAGTAAACTTAAATAAGCAGTATGAACAAGTCCAGACAATCTCAATATCTAATTTTTTTAGCGGGCGATGTACATTTTGCAATTGATGTATTTGATGTGATCGAAATAATTCTGCCTTCGAAAATAGACAATGCTTCGCTAAAAGGCGGGTCTTTGACCCGGATAAAATATCAAGGCGAAGAACTACTACTTCTTTACGCCAATAAACTTCTATTTCAAAGCCCTGCGGATTATCCGTCGGATTATAGGATATTGATAATTGAGCAAGGCGGCCAAAAGAGGGCGTTGGCGGTTACCTCAGCGGAAGAGATATTGCATATTTCCAATGATTGTCTGAGGGAGGTTAGTCGGAAATCGCCGGGCCCGAATTTCGAATTACTGCAAGGAGCTATTGAACAAGACGACCAAATGGTCTATATTATTGATGTCTCCTCCTTGTTTAATATGGCCGAAATAACGAAGCGATCCGGGTCAGCAAATTCCGATTGAGACATCTGTGTCTGACATAAAGAAGCTGAATATACTTTATCTCGAAATCGGCCGGGGGCATCCATTCTACCTTGACGCCATTGGCAAACTGCTGGAGGATGAACATAAAGACAAAATCGCCTTGAATATTATCGGCGTTTTCGACGTTTCGAGAGGCTTTTTTGTGTCATCATGGAAAGCCGTTGAACGGGTTTATCGATGGGGTGGGGGAGGCGGTATCGCATCGTATCTTTATGGCGCAATCAGGGGGAGAAAAAAACCCGACAAGAAGGGTCTGATCGAAAATATCCTGTCGCATGATTTAAGAAGATACTTAATTTCAAATAAATATCCGACCCTTGTGTCGCATCCAATTCTGGTCCCAATGATTTCAGATATCGTTCCCGTATATTACCAGCACGGCGAAATTACGGCTCCGTATGAATCTGCTGTTAATGGCGCGCGAGTTATATTCGTGCCTTTGGCCGGCACGGCGGATGATTTGGTCAAGCATGGCGTACCAAAGAATCGGATATTTGTATCAGGGTTGTGTATTGAACCGGATTTAGCAGAGAAAGCCGAGGAATATTTTCGAAATAGAATCAATCGTCTGAGAAGCGATAAGCCCTTGATCGGCGCTTTTTACTCGTCCGGCGCCGAGCCTCCAGATCATTTGAAACAAATTGTTCTCTCAATTGCCTCGCTCTGCAGATCCGGACAAAAGGGGGTAGTATATTGCAGGGCAGGAGGGAGACTTGAGAAGAAACTGGCCATGATGCACCATGCGGTCAAATTAAATTATGCGGTCGATAATCTGGGATTGGAAAATGCGATTAGGTCAAACAATATAGCCATAGTTCCCTTTGACGACCGGCATCAGGAACATGACTATACTATGAAGCTTTTCCGGCATTTTGATTATTTTGTGGGGCCGTCTCATGAGCGGACCAATTGGGCGGCGGGGCTCGGACTCCCGATGTTTGTGCTCCATCCGATTATTGGTTCATTCTCGCCTTTAAACCATGAATTTCTGTTGGGGAATGGCCTTGCCGTGGATTTGCATGATGATTATTCCGCATCCAATTTTGCCGACATGCTTAATCAATTAAGAATTAGCGGGTCGCTTGAAACAATGGCAAAGAACGGCTTTGGTAAGTACAATATATTTGGGTTCAGAAATATAGTCGAATATATTATTGGCGACCTGAGAGGCGAGAGATAAATGCTCGGTTTTCTCAAAAAGCATGATCATCGATTTTTGATTCTTCTGATCGGCTGGTTTGTATCCTCGGTCGGCTTTGCCCTCGCCATACCTTTCATATCGATCTATTTTCATTCGGAATTAAAGATGAGCCTGTCGCAAATTGGGATATTTTTTGGAGTGGCGGGAGTAGTTCGGGCCATATCGCAATCTTTTGGAGGGGAATTGTCCGACAAGCTTGGCAGGTATCGGATTATGGTTATAGCGCAAATATGCAGATCTGCGGCGTTTCTATTAATCGCCTATTCGATCCATGCTAAATGGAGTTTCTATGGTATCGGAGGCGTGATTTTAATCAATTTCATATTTGGTTCATTATTTCAGCCGGCGGCGAATGCATCAGTGGCTGATTTGGTACGGCCTAAAGATAGAACCGAGGGATACGCTACAGTGAGAGTTGCGGATAATCTGGGATGGGCGGTTGGTCCGGCGCTGGGAGGGTACATTGCGGCCAATTCGTATTCTGACTTGTTCATCTTTTCGGCCATTCTGACTTTTGTTTCCGGGGCAATAATTGGATTATTTGTAAAGGGCATCAAATCTCCGGTATTGGAAGAGAAATATTCTGGATGGAAAGATATTTTTTCCATAAAGGACGATAAGATTATCCTCAGGCATGTCGCCTTTATATTTATACTTCAGCTCTGTGTTGCGCAGATGATAGCGCCATTTTCGCTTTATTCTGTTGATTTCATAGGGATAACTAAGAGTCAGCTCGGATTTCTTTTTATGCTCAACGGTCTGATGGTGACCTTCCTGCAGATTCCGATTACTCGAATGCTAAGGCAGACCCGGCTGACCAGCCAGTTGGCGATGGGAGCGATGTTTTATATTTTGGGATTTATCATAATCGGTTTTTCATCAAGCTACGGCTATTTTATAATTGCCTTCGTGATTCTAACGATGGGAGAGAATTTTGTATCGCCTCCAGGAATGTCCATTGCGGCCAATCTGGCTCCGGAAGGGAAAATTGGCCGCTATATGGGCATCTACGGCTTTGCCATTGCGGCGGGATGGTCGTTCGGGCCGTTGGTCGGAGGATTGCTTCTTGATTTGGCCAAGCCAAATTTCATATTTATGTGGGGCTTTATTGCGCTTCTGACTGCTACGGCGGCGCTTGGATTCAGAAAATTGAGCCGCTATATACCGCCGGAATTGAATATTTACCGCAAATAGCTACTTGATTATTACGAATTTCCCGATATAGTTGCCCAACTCCGACTCAACGGAAAAATAATATATGCCTGAGGTGACAGCCATCGTATTCCGTGTTATTAAATCCCATGATTCATGCATGCTTCCGGCAGAATTTGCGGGATAATCATGCCTTATCTCGCGAATTAAATCACCGTCGATGGAGAATATTCTTATAGTGCATTTGTTAGGCAAATTGGTAAAGTGAATAGCCCTGTTTCTTTCAACAGAAAGATCCGGCCTTTCCCAGCCTTCGAACCGTTCGCGATATCTGCCGTCAATTCTATATGGATTGGGATAAACGACAACATCCAAACCCTTATCGATAGAGAGTTGACTGGAGTTCAGCGCAAATTCCCTTTGGGCATTGGTCTGGGGCTGTGTCTCAAGGGGGGGGAGCTTTTTGCCGGGGAATCCTTGATCAAAAGCCGTAACGGAAACATAATATTGCTGAGAAGGCAGAAGATTTTTCAAGGTATATCCATATTCAAAGTATTTCAATTCCCCCTGCTCGGTCAGTTCATTAGGGAAGTATGTTCTAATGCTGTCCATATCAAGCGATGAGGGGTAAGGCTGGTCAGGATAAATCTTGTGGATTTGAGTAGTATCAAAATAATTGGATACATTCCAGTCATGCTGGGTAAAATAAAAAACCTCATATTTCTGCGTGCCCCAGTTAAAGTGGGTGAAAAGATGATCAACGCTGTAATATTTTTCAGGGTCGAATGAATCCCCGTACATCCATTTTAATTGTTGTGTTTTATACGGCGGATTGATTATCTGCCATCTCTTATAATAACCGTCGTATTCCCAGCGGTCATAATTTTCGATGTCATATGATGTCACCAGCGTGAATTCATCAGGCCTCCCGGTCAAAGATATATACACACGATAACCTTCAAAATCAACCTTCTGGCTGAACTGATCGTTCGTTGTCTCGGAAAGTCGCCCGTTCCAGCGGATTTTGATTTCGCCATGGTTGATTTCATCGAGCCCCGGATAAAGTCTCACAACCGGACTGGGAGGCGGGGCGGCGCCCTTAAAATCAGGATACCCATCGCCCTCATAATAAATTGTATCACTGAAATCGGGGTTGGTGTAGATATGATATTTCCCTTTATAGCCATCGCCATCGGTATCAACGCCGGGGTTATCGAAAATCCAGCCAGCCCACAGTGCATTTAATCCAACATCATCAAATCTATAACCCGCATGGAAATTTTGACCCATAACGACAGCAAAAGTGAAAGGGGCTTTATCGCCGGGGCCGAGTTGAAATGGACCAAAGGAAAGAAGGTACCTGATATCGTCGCCATAAGAGATGCGATCGGCGTTAACCGGGGGAGGAAGCCAGCCGGACGAGGTGTGATCGAGATATGTTTCTATCTGGTCATAGTCGAACTCTTTATGGCTCAGCATATAGTACTTATTTTTATCACCCACAGGAGTCCCAAGATAGCCGTCAAAAGAGCGGAATGGATCTTCCGGCGTGCCGGCCCTGCGTGGGCCCCAATCCCAATCCTGCCGAAAGCTACTGATCCACCAATTAAAATTGAAGTAAAGGGAATCAAGAGGAGTACGAAGCAATCTTGTAGCGACAATACCGGTAGGCGAATAAAGCCCCAGGAAATCACCACTGACAGGGTCCGGGTCGCCGTTATTGTCAGCCGCCCACGCAATATTTATCGTATCAACCAAGCCACCGATATATCTGGAGGGAACGGATTTCTTGAAACCGCAAATATCATCATATCCACCCTCTCGATAATCCCGGCCAATGTCGTTGTCCATATAAATCCCGATATAGACATCCTTGAGCTCCTGATAATAGTTTAAACTGGCGATTTCACAGTCGAAGATGACAAAATCCTCGGCATAATCATATCCCCAAGCATAGCTTTTCTGGGTTATTCTTACATTCAGAGGACGGTGGAATCGGCCTGAGTAGTAGTCAAAATCCACATATTTTGGGTTGGTCAATGTATCAGTGTACATGGCAATAAAATCCTGTTGGGATACGGCTCTCTTATATTCCGGGGCTTCCACATTTAGTGTGGAACGGTACTGAATATCGCCCCCCATCGTGTCTGAGTAATAGGTTGGCCAGAATTCATTGATATCCCAGTAAGCCCGCCCGGCCGTAGAGACTAATGTATCATGCCCGACCACGGCCCCCACCCATAAGGAGCCCTCAAAAAGATAATTGAGTCCAAAACCTTTGGGATAGCTCAGCGACGGAGCGTTTAATCCGGTTAGCGGATCCTGGAGTGCATCCTCCGAACCTCGCCCAATGACGCCATAATTGGTAATTGTCAAGGCCAGCTTGCCGACATTATGAACTGCTATGGCGTCATAAGGGATAGAGTCGCTTGCATTCCCGCTCAGCATTTTCTTGGCGGCGGCAAATGGATTTCTTGCGGAAATGGAGGCAGGCAATAAGGCTATTAGCAGGATGAGGGCTTTGGTAGCGGCTTTCATTCGATTCTCTAACCGATATTTGCATCACATGATGACAACTATTTTTCCAAGCTGGTTTCCGGAAATTGATTCTACCGAATAATAATATATGCCGGATGCCACGGCCTGAGTGTTACGAGTGATGAGATCCCACTTTTCATGCGCGCTCTGAGGAGTCCCTGGAGCAGAATCGTGTTTTATTTCTCTGATAAGATCGCCATCAATGGAAAATATTCTAATAGTGCATTTGGCCGGCAGATTGACAAAATGAATGGCCCGTACCCGGTCGTCGGTGCGGTCTTCCTGACCGCGCCCTTCAAAACCACCCCCACCGGCGCTCCGATAATTTCCATCAATGCGATATGGATTTGGATATACGACGACATCAAGCCCTTTTTCCTCCACCACGTTCGTGGAATTTTGCGGATAGTCGGATACCATATTCAGAGTCGGTTTTGATTCCATAGCTTCCAAGCCGTGCCCGGGAGAACCGTAATCGAAAGCAGTTACGGAAATATAGTACAGCTGTGATGAGAGCAAGTCCCTGATCGTATATTCATATTCGAAATACTTGAATAAAGTATCTTCGATCAGTTCATCCGCATGATAGAGGAGCGCAGAATCCAGATTCAGAGTTGAAGGAAAGGGCTGTTGCGGAAAACGCTTATGTATCTTATTAGTATCAATTAAGTCGGAAGCGTTCCAGTCCTGGCGGGTGAAATAGAAAGCTGAATCAGCGCCTCTCGGATGAGAAACATAAAACGGATTATCAATAGAATAATCCAACGGCAGAAAATTCTCGCCATACAATTTCTTCAGAGAATCAATCGTAAATGGCGGGTCCAGAAGGACCCATTTCCCAGAAAGAGCATTCCAAATCCAGCGATCGTAGTCTTCCTTGTCAAAAGAGGCAATTAGAACGAAATTGGAGGCTTTGGGAGATAAAGACTGATACAATCTGTATCCCTCAAAATCGAGCCGATTGCTAAAAACATCTTTGGTCATTTCGCTCTTGCGGCCATTCCAGCGGACGATGATCTCGCCGGCATTAAACTCATCCAATCTTGAAAATACCCGCAAATCAGGAGGGGGTGGGGGAGAGGCGCCTCGAAAATCAGGGACGCCATCGCCCTCATAATAGGTTGTATCGGCTTTGACGCAGGTAAAGGATGTTTCAGGGGGAATGGCTATGCTATCTATAGTGATAACTGAATCGACACAACAAATTCGGTATTTTCCCTTAAAGCCGTCGCCATCGGTATCATAATTAGGGTTGTCATAAATCCAGGAAGCCCATTTGGAGTTTTTTGCCAATTCGGAAAAATCAAGCCTATCATAATATATTTCCGGATTATTAGGCGTGTAGTACCTCATGAAATCATCCGGATTCACATGAATATTATCCCCGCATACCCAGGCGAAACTCACGGGTAGAA
The DNA here is from genome assembly GCA_964498015.1 of uncultured Ignavibacteriaceae bacterium. Classification (GTDB taxonomy): domain Bacteria; phylum Zixibacteria; class MSB-5A5; order GN15; family PGXB01; genus CAWEZN01. The sequence continues at coordinate 13,897 of CAZCFT010000012.1, read as the reverse complement.
CCTCTCCCGGGGAAATATCGAAGGGTCCGAAGGACAGGAGATATCGGGCATCAAAACCATCAGCCATGTTGGCCGCCGAAGCCGGTCGAGGCAACCATCCACCCGCGGCATGATCTTTGGCCGTAAATAGTTGGTCGTAGTCGAATTCCGGATGACGCATAACATAGTATTTATTTCTATCGCCAAGAGGAGTCCCCAGCAGGCCATCCATATCGCGAAAGGGGTCGCTTTCTGTACCGGCCTTTCTGGGCCCGAAATCGGAGGCGGCATCATAATCGGTGGCCCACCAGTTGAATGAATAGTGAAGGGAATCGGATGGCGTTCGAACGACCCTGACGCCGGCCGCTCCGCGGGCTGATGTAGTCGAAAAGGCGCCGCCTTCGGGGTCTCCATCATTATCCATAATATATGCAATATTCACGGTATCAAGATAATCACATCCCATCCCGGCCGGGAAGGTTCTCAGAAAACCGCAGAGGTCGTCCATATATCCCTCCGAGCCGGATTTGGAAGTATGATGGACATCGCCATCGACATAGATCCCCATATAGACCTGGTTGAGGGTTTTGCGGCCGATATTTTTAATGGAATAATCGAAAAGAATAAAATCCTCAGCATAATTATAGCTCCAGGCATAGCTCCTCTGCGTCACCTCAATATTCAGAGGAATATGCGGTCGGCCATCTTTTTGATCGATAGAAACAAAATTGGGATTTGTCACAGTGTCAGTGTATAGAGCGACCACGTCTTCTTCAGAAACGGCATTGTCCGCATAAAACGGATTTGATGGCTGGATAGATTTGCGTTGCATGGCTCCGGTGGGCGCTGGATCCGGCCAAAATTCCACCACGCCATAGTAATCATCGACACCTATTGAAACAAGAGTATCTCGACCAACAACCGCGCCGATCCAGAAAGCCCCGACATAGAGATATTCGATATTCGAGCCGGCCGGAAAGAAACAAGAGGGGGCAGTCACTCCTGTGATGGGGTCGGTAGAAGATCCCAAGTATCCGGTCCCAAATTGAGCGATATTAGACACAGTCATCCAGACATTGCCGATATTGTGAACGGCAATTTCCAGATTAGGCTCGTCTCCCGCCGCAATTTTGAGCGGGAAATGCCCCGCTCGCTCGATAGGAGCGATTTTGGGTGAATCGAAAGAATATGCCGGAATAACTGCAAATAGAAATCCAGCCAAAGCAAGAAAATATTTCATCCCTGTGGCGCCGCTATTCCCAAATGTCCCATTCCAGCATTGGCAAAAGCTCCATTATGTTCAAATTCCATAATTTAACCTTCAGCTGGGGAACTATCAAGGGAATTTCCCCAAAAATGAAGGCGGTCATAGTGGGACCGACCGCCTTGCATTTGCTGCTCTTTTATTATAATTCTACATAATTAGCACGAGTTTGCCCACTTGATTACCCGATTCCGACTCAACCGACCAGTAGTAGATTCCAGAAACCGCTGCTTGTGTGTTTCTGGTGATCAAATCCCAAGAGTCATGAGAACTCGTGGGAGAGTCTATCGGAAAATCATGAGGGATTTCGCGAACCAGATCTCCATCTATTGTGAAAATCCTGATTGTACATTTATGGGGCAAGTTCATAAAATGCACCCGTCTGACTCTATCGTCCGTTGCTCCAGTTTGCCCACGCCCCTCAAAGCCGCCTCCTGCTTCACTTCGATATCGACCGTCAATCCGATAAGGATTGGGATAAGCTATGACCTTAAGCCCTTCCGACTCCACAATGCTGGTCCGGTTTTGTGGATATTCAGCCACGGCATTTGCCGACTGTCTGCTTTCCATAGCGGCCAATTTGCCCTTGGGCGACCCAAAGTCAAAGGCTGTTACGGAAACATAATATAGCTGGGATGGCAAGAGGTGTTTTATTGTATATTCGTAATCGAAGTATTTGAAAAGTGAATCTTCAATTAACTCATCAGGACAACATTTCTTGGCCGAATCAACAATCAGAGTGGTCGGGAATTTTTGATCAGGGAATCTCTTATGGACGAAATTAGTGTCAAGTAAACCGGAGTTATTCCAATCCTGACCTCCAAAAATGAAAGCCGAATCTTTCCAGTAAAATGGATTGTCTCGGTTGTAATCCAGAGGATTAAAGTCCGGGCCATACAATTTACGAAGCGAGTCAATGGTAAAAGGTTGATCTTTGAGCCCATATTCCTGCTTACCATTGTTCCATATATATTTATCATAATCCTCTTTATCATAGGAAGTGATAAGTGTATATTGTGCTTGCTCCTTCGAAAGCGCAAAATAGACCTTATACCCCTCAAAATCAAGGAGCTGACTAAAAACATCTCTTGTTGTTTCGGAGGGCTTTCCGTTGAATCTTGCTACCAGTTCCCCTTCATTATGGTCCGTGACTCGGGGAAGGACGCGCAATATAGGGGGCGGGGGAGGCTGAGCTCCGACGAAATCAGGAACGCGATCGCCTTCATACCAGATAGTGTCTGCAAGGTAGGTCATTGTACCAGTTGTGTCCGGGATAGAATCATAAATATATAGCCGATATTTGCCGCGGTTTCCGTCGCCATCAGTATCTACGCCGGGGTTGTCGTAAATCCAGGATGCCCAAACAGAGTTTCTTCCAAAATTTTCAAAGTTCAGCTGGTTATAGTAAGCGTCGGGATCATTGGCATTGAATATATTCTTAAAAGCTTCGCAATTAGTATGGAAATCAGCTCCGGCGATATAAGCAAAGGTTATCGGGAGAACCTCGCCTGGGTCTATGCTGAAAGGTCCGAATGAAAGAAGATACCGGGTGTCAAATCCATCGGCAAAATCGCCTGCCGAAGAACTCCTTGGCAACCAACCTCCAGCGGAATGATCTACTGCCGAGTAGAGCTGATCGTAATCAAATTCCTCGTGCCGCATAATATAGTATTTATTTTTGTCTCCCTCAGGTGTGCCCAGAAAGCCGCCAAAATCGCGGAATGGATCATCGGTCGTGCCGACCTTTCGGGGTCCAAAATCCTTCGGCGCCTCCCCATTAGAAATCCACCAGTTAAATGAATATTTCAGCGAATCCGAAGGCGTCCTAACTACCCGAGTTCCGGTCACTGACGTCGGTGAACCTCCCTGAGTGTATGGGCACATATCAGTCGGTTTATCTTTGCCGTCATTGTCGGCAATATAGGCAATCATGATCGTATCCTTCCAATCGCACGTATTGCATTCGGGAGGCGTCAGAATCGAGGGCACATCAGTCTTAAATCCACAGATATCATCAGTATGCTTTTCTCCATTTCCGGCCGTGCCGACGTCTGCATCCACATAAACGCCCATGTAAACTTTATTTAGAGTTTTCCTTGGGCTGATATTCTTTATAGAATAATCGAAAAGGACAAAATCCTTGGCATAGTCATAACTCCACGCATAACTTCTTTGAGTAACTTCAATGTTCAGGGGTATATGAGGGCGGTTATCCCAGGCGTCACTGCCCACATAGCCTGGGTTAGTAAGAGTATCAGTGTAAATGCAAATCAAATCCTGTTCGGAGACAGCCTTTTCATCGAGGGGGTCAGAAATTGAATGACGTTCAAATCCGCCGATTGGCGAATTGTTTATTCCTGACGGAGGATCCGGCCACATTTCCCTGGTATAATTCCAGCCATCAGCGCCGACAGATACAAGAGTATCACGCCCCACTACAGCCCCAATCCAAAAGGCTCCCGAAAATAGATATTCGAGAGAGCTTGGGTATGGATATTGGCAGGAGGGGGCGGCAAGACCTGAAATTGGATCAATGAAACTGCCAATAAAGCCGGTCCCGAAATTTCCCTGATTGGTGACTGACAGACCTATATCGCCAACGTCGTGGACTGCCCCCATTACTCCGGGAGCGCTCGCGCTGGTTTTATAGGGTTTCAATTCCAAATCCTGTGAATTGAAAAGACCGCGCCCAAAACCAACGCCATAAAGAGCGAAAAGTGTGAGGATTGAAGCCGTGAGAATAACAGAGGATTTCGATTTCAAGATCTTCATATATCCCTCATAAATAATAAATTATTTGCATACATATGACGGGAGAATGTACCGAAATGCAAAGAAAATTGCAATAGTCAAGACATCTTTTTTTGATTTTTTCTTAGGAATTCCGCTCTTTCACAATTTTGATCAAGAAAGCCGATCGGGAAATAAATCGTCGGCCGGTTTGGTGTCGGAAACCTTCCAGCCTCTATGCTTATGGGAGTGGTGAAAAAGTCGATCTTGATGGTGGCGCAAGACAACACGATTGCTAACTCATTGCAAGGCGGCGGGTCACACCTCGGCTGAAGTCTCGGAAAGACCCGCCGCAACTGTTCCGTCTAATGCCCGTCAAAAGCCGGGCTTAGAACCGGATTTACCAATTATGGGGCTTTTTCAACAAGCCCTTATGGTTGCTATTGTTTTGGCATTTCAAAAAATCCTTCGGGGATTTGGGGATTGATCTGATATTCTGAAACAACCATTTCCATAACTTTTTTTCCATCTGACTCATATCTGACCTGGAAAGGTATCTGAATTCCGTTTATGTCCCGATAGTCGGAGTATATCTCAACAAGGTTGGCTGGTCCGGCCATGGTCTGTCCGAAATAATATTTTCCTGCGGGCAGATTGGTTTGGGAATCAAGCGCCATTTTGAAGGAAATCGCGCCATCATCGGATACAAGTTGAATAATATTGACCGGTTTGCCGCCCAGTTGATCCGAGGCCACAAAATTTGCCGTGTAATTCGGATTATCGGCGATTTTCAAAGCAAGAATGGTATTTCTGAAGTATTCCTTCTTGGATTCTTTCAGCTGTTCTTCGGTGGCGGGGACCAAATTTGCGCCCTGCTTGGCCCATCCTTTGTCGGCCTCGGTGACTTGTATCATTTCGCCCATTGGAGTGACAATAATATCTTTGCTTTTATCCGGCAGGACAAAAGTAGTGGTCGCTTGAATGGCGAATTCTCCGCCAGGCGTCACCACTGTCAACGTACCATTGCTCTGCAAGGCATTTACCTCGGACAGTTTTTCTTTTCCGCCGATTGCGGTTGCCGCCAATTTCAGCAGTTCCATCCCCTTGGCGGTCGCTTCAGGGGAGGCGGTCGATGCTGGCTTAGTTTCACCACTGGGAATGGTAACGTCAATAGTGTCGACCTTCCCCAAAGTCGAAAGAGGGGAATCGAAGTCAGAGCCTTTCCCGACAATTACAATCTGTAAAGCATCGGGATGCAGACGTTTCTTGGCGACGGCGGTTACATCCTGAGCCGTCACTTTTTCAATATTGTCCTTGACCTTATAGAGGAAATCCTGGGGGAAACCAAAGTAATCATATTCCATCATCCGGGTAATAATATCTCCCTTGTCTTCAAAATTGAAGACGAAAGAATTGAGGTAGCCATCTTTGCCGAGTCTCATTTCTTCATCGGTTGGCGGAACCGTCTGCATCTTTTTTATTTCTTCGATAATGCTATTAGTAGCTTTAACAGTGGTCTCCGACTTGGTGAAACAGTAGTTGTAATATATTCCCGGGAAGGCGATATTTGAATTATAACTGCCGCCGACCGCGTAAGCCAGACCTTGCCGACTGCGGACTTCATTAAACAGCCGGCTTCCGAAAAGCCCGCCGAGAATATTATTCATTACGACCATGGCAAAATAATCGGGATCGCCCAGCAATCCACCAATGTGACCGATCATAATTTTGGTCTGGTTGATATTGTCCTTCTGGATATAATGAACACCCGGTTTGAAATCATAAGTGACATCGGGCAATTTGGGGACTCTGCCTGAGCCTTTTGTCCAATCCCCGAATAGTTTCTTGATCTTACCGATAATCTCGTCTTTGTTAAAATCACCCCAGACGGCCAGCATCACATTTTCAGGAGTGACATATTTTTTATGGAAATCAATCAGGTCATTCCGTGTTATCTTATCAATCGAGGCATATTCTGCATGGCGAGCAAATGGGGATTTTTGACCGTAAATGATTTTTCGGAATTCTCGGACGCAAATACTCATCGCCTCGTCATTTCGGCGCGAAATGTCGGAACGTTGGGAGGTCTTTTCGAGGTCAATTTTGTCCTGGTCAAATACCGGGTTGCGAAGGATATCAGCGAGGAGAACAAGTCCTGTATCAACATAATCAGCCAGTATATTCATTCTGGCAGAGCCGCTGGTATTGCCAAAGCTGACTTCTATCGAGGCGCCGATAGCTTCGAGGGCGGCATCGATGTCATCACCCTTCATTTTTGCGGTTCCACCTGTCCGCATTACTTCTCCGGCTATGGCCGCGAGGCCAACTTCGTCTTCAGGCGATAAATACTCACCCGCCGCTAATCTCGCCACGGCATTTACAATCGGCAATTCATGGTCTTCCATGACGTAAAGAGTAAGGCCGTTATCGAAAGTAATCTTGTCTATCTTGGGCATTTCCTGTTTATTTAAGGGAGGAAATTTTAGTTTGTCGATCGCCCGCTCGGACGAGAATATGATCATCGGGAATAGAACGACGCATATAAGAAGCGTCGCGCAGAGCGTTATTTTTCTATACATTTGAATACCCTCTCCATTCACTTATCAATTGATTCAAGCATGGCAATTGTACAGCCATCCAGATTCAAGTATTCATTTGCCACTCGCTTGATATCTTCGGCAGTGACCGCATCGATTCTCTCCAAATCATGGAATACTCTGTGCCAATCGCCCGTTACAACCGAGGCAATAGCAAGCTGGAAGGCCAAGCCTTCGTTGGAAGTCAGGCCGTTTATCAGATTAGCTTTTGCGCGGGCTTTGATTTTTCTTACATCCTCTTCAGACACAAGCTCTGTTTTTACTTTCTCGATTTGAGTTCTTATTTCGGCTTCGTTTTCAGCATTGGTGTGATCTTTTGAAGGAACCGCCACGATGCCGAAAAGAGACGGGTATTTGTTTCCGGGAAAACCGGCGAATGCCATCGTTTGGACGGCGATTTTCTTATCTTTTACAAGACTCTTATACAGTAACGAAGTCCTCCCTTGGCCGAGATAGTCCGCCAAGGCGTCAAGGGCAGGCTTGTCCGGATGATTTTCTTCAGGTATATGGAAACCGTAGAGCAACAGGGGCTGGGATTTTTCCTTCAGCGTGATTCTTCTTTCGGATTGCTGGGGAGGTTCGACTGTCAAAATCGCCTCGGGCTTTGGAGCCGCGGGAAGACGGCCAAAGTATTTTTTAGCCAGAGAATATACTTCATCCGGATTAACATCCCCGACAATGGCGATAATCATATTGCTGGGGACATAATATTTCTTGAAAAACGCAAGGGCCGCTTCGCGGCTGAAATCCTGGATGTCGGACATCGGGCCAATAAGAGAACTGTGATAGGGGTGAGCTATAAAAGCGGCGGCAATGAACTGCTCCTGAAGCTTCCCCTGGGGTGAGGATTCGCGCGACATGCGCCGCTCCTCGGCGATTACCTGTTTTTCCTTATAGAATTCTCTTAAGACCGGGTTCAAAAATCTATCGGATTCCATGGCCATCCATAATTCCAAACGATTGGCCGGAAAACTGATATGATAAATAGTAAAATCGTAGCTGGTTCCAGCATTTAGACCGTTACCGCCTTCCCGACTAAAAATTTCGCCGAATTCATTGACCTTGACATATTGGCTTGCCGAATCGCTGGCGGATTGAAGTTGTTGATTAAGCCCGGCCAATCTCGCTGAATCGGCGCGAAGTCCTCTTTCCTTTTCAGCATTGATTAGATCATATATTTTATCTTCCTCGGTCATCCATTTTGATTCCTTCTTGAAGTCGCTGGTGCCGATATCTTTGGTCCCCTTAAAGGCCATATGCTCAAACATATGGGCGATTCCGTTCGCTCCTTTGGGGTCATCAACGCCGCCGACATTGGCGATGGTCGCAAAAGAGACGACCGGGGCGTCAAGGCGAGGCAGAACCAAAACCTTTAGTCCATTGTCGAGATCATATTCTTTGACTTTCTTTTCGACCTGCGAGAAATCGAAGGCCTGAGCCGCTGAAACTATAATCAGGAATAGAACAACCATTAATTCCATTCGCGGTAACTTGCGATTCATCAGACTCCTCCTGAATCCTATCTATTATTTTATCTTCTTGATTTTTCTTTTCCGTCAATAGCCGGATTTACCAAAAGTTACGAAAATATGGCCGGCCTGTTTCAGCATTTGGAGCGGCAATAAAATTTTTCTCACTTTCATATGCGGCTAAATAATCGAATTAAGAGAAATTTGTCAAGAAATGAATCAGGCGAATGGGATATTATCAAATTGCCTTAGCGATTTGCAGGGATGTTAGTCTATGAACCATATTAGGGGTTTGATGAATCAAACCCCTATAATTTGCGCGAAGAGCGGGGGAAACGAGATTATCTTACCACCATCGGATCAATTTTGGAATTCGGTTATGAATTAGATTATCATTGCGCGGCATGATGCGAGCCTTAATGCCAAATCGCCCCGATTCTTTGCAGATCACTTCAGCTTTATAAAGATGCTGTCCGCGCCCAAGCGAAATATCGCTATCAACTTTTGTCGCGGTCACCGAATCATAATTGCTCATTTGTTCCAGAGAGTTCATATTCCCGGCGATTACTTCGATATTGACATTTTCGGGTCCAATATCGCCAAGTGATACTTTCATAGTGACCGGAATTCTGTCCCCGACTTTTGGTTCGAGGGTGGGTGTTTCAACACTATTGATCGAAGTTTGCTCCCATTTTGCCGACATCTCGGTCTGCCACCGAGCCGTATCTTTGGCAACGCTAAATGAGTTGGCAGTGAATTTATTATAAGCATTCATAGCGGGAACATAAGCCATATTGGAGTAATCCTTCACCATCCTGTGCGAACTGAAATCTCTTCCTGCCATGGCGATGGAATTTTTCATCATTCTGACCCACTTGTACGGAATATCGGCGCCATTCCGTTTGTAGAACAGAGGAGCAACCTCCCTCTCCAGAATGTCATAAAGAAATTGACCCTCGAGACTGTCTTGATATTCCGAGTTATCGTAATCTTCGCCGTTTCCAATCTTGAAACCGGTCTCAGGAGTAAATCCTTCGCACCACCAACCGTCAAGTATAGAGACATTAATGGCGCCATTTATGGCGGCCTTCATGCCGCTCGTGCCTGAAGCCTCCTGAGGTCTTCGCGGATTATTAAGCCATATATCGACTCCCTGAACCAGATATCGGGCGACATTAATATCATAATCTTCGAGGAAAACTACTCTTTTGTGGAAATCCTCCACCCCCGCAATTTGCAGAATATGCTTAATAATCTCTTTGCCGGGATTGTCAAGAGGATGAGCTTTTCCGGCCAGAATTATTTGTACCGGCATCTCTGAATTGCCGAGGATTTTTTTCAGGCGGGCAATATCTCTGAAAAGCAGAAAAGCCCGTTTGTAGGTCGAAAACCTTCTCGCAAACCCGATAGTCAGAATCTGCGGGTCAAGAACCTCTTCGGCCATTTTGACATCAAGCGATGATGCTCCGCGCCTGCCAAGTTGCGCTCTGAGACGCTTGCGCGCAAAGAAAACCAACCTCTCACGCCGCCTTTGGTGAACACGCCATAATTCTGCATCCGGTATCTTTTGGATCATCTCCCAGTTATCAAAAGTGGCCGACTGCTTGGTGAATTTTGGACCGAAATAGGTGTCAAATAGGTCAGTCATATCATGACTCAGCCAGGAATGCAGATGGACGCCATTAGTAATCGATTTGATCGGCACCTCCTCGGATGGAAGACCCGGCCAAATATTATGCCACATTTCTCGAGTCACCTGCCCATGCAATTTTGAGACGCCATTATTAAACGCCGATAGTTTTAGAGCGGCTACTGTCATGCAGAATGGCTCATTCTCATCCGCGGGAATTACTCTTCCCAATGAGAGGAACTGTTCCCATTTCATTCCGAGGCTCTCGACGAAAGTCTTCAGGTAGCGTTCCATCAATTTGGGGTCGAAGGTTTCATTTCCGGCCGGGACGGGCGTATGTGAAGTAAAAACTGTAGTTGGCCAGACTACTTGGAGAGCCTCCTGCAGTGTCAATTTGTCACTTACAATAAGTGTACGAAGTCGCTCCATGAGAAGGAACATGGAATGTCCTTCATTCATATGATATACCATGGGATTAATCCCAAGCGCCTTCAATGCCTTGACGCCTCCGATTCCAAGAAGAATCTCCTGCCTCAGGCGGGTATCTTTGTCGCCGCTGTAAAGCACTGAGGTGATTTCCCGATATTTGCTGGAATTATCCGGTATATTTGTATCAAGAAGATATAGCGGAGTTACGCCGACCATCACCTTCCAAATTTGCACATAGACTGGCGTTCCCGAAAAGTCGACAACTATTTTTATCGGATTTCCTTTTTCGTCTTTTTCGAGAGTGACCGGCATATGATACCAGTCATTTTCTTCATACCGTTCCTGTTGCCAGCCATCAGTTGATAGAAACTGGCGAAAATATCCATATCTATACAAAAGGCCTACAGCAACGAGGGGAATGCCGAGATCGCTGGCGGCTTTCAGATGGTCGCCCGACAGGACGCCAAGTCCTCCAGAGTAAATGGGAAGGCCGGTATCGATTCCATATTCACAGGAAAAATAGGCAATGGTAGAATTTTTATTATCAGGGTAAGTTTTTTCGAACCACCGCTTGGCCTTGAGATATTCCTGGAAATCCGCATAGACTCGGTCCAGGTTTGCCAGAAAACCATCATCCTGAGCCACTTCCTCCAATTTCGCCTGCGGCAAATAGGCGAGCATTTCGACAGGATTCTGGTATGATTTCTCCCAAAGTTCCGAATCGATTCTGATAAATAGCTTGACGATATTCCAATTCCACGAAAACCATAGATTCTTGGCCAACTCTTCAAGCCGTTGAATCCTTTCGGGCAGGTTGGGAGACACAAGGAATTGCTTAACACTCATATTACTTCTCTCACATCTGAGGTTTCACATTGATAATCGGACAAAGAATATTTAAGTTCCATCAATTCATAATTCGTCAATAAATGCAAAAACCTGAAGAATGTATATTTTCCATGTTAAACATTCAATATAAAACCTTTGAGCAATTTTATTGTTGTATATTCATAGTTTCGCAAGTTTTGTCGAAAATAGATTATATATTTTATATGCTGAAAGGGGAAAAGATGTCAGAGAAGAATCTTGCCATGTATGGATTGGCCAATACCGGAACCATTTATTGGAATCTTTCCACGCCTGCCTTATATGAAGAGGCGATGCGCAATCGGGAGGGGCTTATTTCGCACCTCGGCCCGCTGGTTGTGAGAACCGGCCACAATACCGGCCGTCTGCCGAAAGATAAATTTGTTGTCAAGGAGCCGGGATCGGAGAAGAAGATCTGGTGGAGCGCGGCCAATCAGCCCTTTGACCGAGAAAAGTTCAATGCTCTCTATTACCGCGTCATGGCTTACCTGCAGGGAAAGCAGCTTTATGTCCAGGACTGTTATGCGGGGGCTTCTCCTAAATACCGGCTTTCGGTTAGAGTGATAAATGAAACCGCATGGCATAACATGTTTGCCCGCAATATGTTTATCCGAATTTCAAACAGGAAAGAGCTGGATAATTTTCAGCCCGAGTTTACGATCTTCAATCTCCCTCATTTCAGCGCCATTCCCGAATTAGACGGCACCAATTCAGAGGCATTTATTATTCTCAATTTTGAAAAGAAGATGGTCCTAATCGGCGGGACAAGTTATGCCGGTGAAATCAAGAAATCAGTTTTTACAATTATGAACTATCTGCTCCCGCAGAAAGAAGTCCTTTCCATGCATTGCTCAGCAAATATGGGAGAGAAGGGAGACACAGCCATTTTCTTTGGTCTCTCCGGAACAGGGAAAACCACATTGTCAGCCGATCCCGATAGAAGACTAATTGGGGATGACGAACATGGCTGGAGTGATGATGGCGTATTTAATTTTGAGGGGGGTTGCTATGCCAAAGTAATCAGGCTGTCTCAGGACGGGGAGCCGGATATTTATGAATGCACCCGAAAATTCGGGACGATATTGGAGAATGTAGCCATTGATAATGATTCGAGACGGGTCGATTTGAGCGATGCTTCCCTGGCCGAGAATACTCGCGCCGCTTATCCAATAACACATATAAAAAATATTGTCGCTGACGGCATGGGGGGGCATCCGGATAATATTATCTTCTTGACTGCTGATGCTTTTGGCGTTCTTCCACCGGTCGCGAGACTCACGCCGGAAATGGCAAAGAAATATTTTTTAATCGGATACACTGCCAAAGTAGCCGGCGCTGAAATTGGCATCTCCGAACCAAAAGCGACATTCAGCCCTTGCTTTGGAGCTCCATTTATGGCCTTGGAGCCTCAGGTTTATGCCAATCTTCTCGCCGATAAAATCAGGAGACATAATGTCAATTGCTGGTTGGTCAATACCGGCTGGATAAATGGACCTTATGGCACGGGGAAGAGGATCAGCATTCACTATACCCGCGCCATCATAAGAAATATTCTCAATGGAACTCTCAAGAAAGCAGATTACCGGCGCGATAATATTTTTGGTCTCGATATACCCTCAACCTGCCCGGATGTTCCGATGTCGGTATTGAATCCGGCTGAAGGGTGGAGCGACACGACTCGTTACAACGCCGAGGCGGGAAAGCTTGCGTCATCATTTGAAAAAGTTTATCTTGAATTTGAGAAGGGAAAAAAGGAAAAGAAAGTTCCCCAGTATTCTTAAATCAAAATGAGGAATATATGTCTGGAAGAATGAAATTGGGAGTGCTCACCGGCGGCGGCGATTGTCCGGGATTGAATGCGGTCCTGCGGGCAGTCGTGAAAACCGCTATCAATGATCACAACATGGAGGTAGTTGGATTCCTTGACGGTTACGAGGGGTTGATCGAAAATCGTTACCGCAAACTGAACTCAACCGATGTATCCGGCATTTTGACTCAAGGCGGTACAATCCTCGGCACTTCAAACCGCGCCGACCCGTTCAATTTTCCGGTTCTGCAGAATGACGAATATATCTATATCGACCGTTCGTCTCAGGGAGTGCAGAATTTCGAGCGTCTGGGGCTTGATGTTCTTATCGCCATCGGCGGCGACGGCACTATGGCCGCCTCGGATGGGATGAGCAAGAAAGGGATAAGCATCATCGGCGTTCCGAAGACGATCGATAATGACCTTTTCGGCACCGATCAGACTTTCGGATTTGATTCCGCCTTAACCACCGCGACTGAAGCGATCGATAAAATACACTCGACGGCGCAGGCTCATCATCGCGTGATGATCGTCGAGGTGATGGGACGTTATGCCGGTTGGCTCGCGCTGGCTTCCGGGGTGGCAAGCGGCGGCGACATTGTCTTGATACCGGAAATTCCTTATCAAATTGAAGTTATCTGCGACAAAATCAGAACAAGAAACAGGGAGGGGCGCAATTTCAGTATCATAGTTATCGGCGAAGGGGCCAAAGCTGAGGGGGGTGAGATGGTTGTCAAAAGATTAATCGCCAACAGCCCCGATAAAGTTCGGCTTGGCGGCGTCTCCAACCAATTGGCGGCTCAGATTGAAGGGATAACGACTCTTGAAACCAGAGTGACAATTCTTGGGCATCTTCTGAGGGGCGGCGCGCCGACCGCATTTGACAGAATCCTTGCCAGCCGTTTCGGGACGGCGGCAGTACATCTGGCCCAGGAAAAAAAGTTCGGGAATATGGTTGCGCTACAGGGGAATGAGATAAAATATGTTCCGATTGCGGAAGTTGCCGGACGAGTGCGTAAAGTTGAAATTGAGTCTCCTCTTCTGAAGACGGCGATATCTTTGGGTACTTGCATGGGGGTGGAGAATCTTGATGTGCTGAAGAAGGAAGAGGTTACGGCGTAGATT